>NZ_KV786419.1:0-43705 GCF_001806915.1 Granulicatella sp. HMSC30F09
AAAATGTGTCCAGGATTCTGGGTACATATCAATTGTAGCGCGTTTTTTATTTACTATGATTATGCTTTTAATTCTGCTGTTAAGCTTTCTAATTGGTCTACTAAATGTCCAACGTAAGCAATGGCTTGTTTTAATGGTTCATCTGTTGAAACATCACAACCCGCATGAATCGCTAAGTCTTTGGCAGACATGCTTCCACCTTTAGATAAAGTATCTAACCACACTTTAGCGTGTTCAGGATTCTCTTCGATTTGGTTGGCAATTGCAGTACCGATTGTAAGCCCTGCTGAATACGTATATGGATATAATCCCATGTAGTAGTGCGGTTGACGCATCCAAGTTAATTCTGCACCTTCATTGACAACTAAGCTGTCTCCGAAGAATTCTTGCATCACTTCTTTTTTCACATTTGATAATACATCCGCATTCAACATTTCGTTATTATCAATCATCTTGTAAATACGATCTTGGTACACAGCTTCCATATAATGCGTTACCATGTTGTGGAAGTACGTACGGCTAATCATATTGCTGATCACCCAACGTTTAAAACGAGCGTCTGTACTTGTCTTGAGTAAGTAGTTCGAAACAATCACTTCATTACATGTTGAAGGAGCTTCAACGAAGTATAATGAACATTCATTGTTTAAAATCGATTGATGTTTCCCTGTTGACATGAAGTGGTATGCATGCCCTAATTCGTGCGCTAACACGAACACTTCGTTCATTTTACCTGTCCATGATAATAGGATAAATCCGGCAACGTTAGGAACAGTCGCACAGAATCCACCAGTGCTCTTACCAATGTTTTGTGGGAAGTCTGTCCAGCGTTTGTCATAACTTTCGTCAATCATCGCCTTGTAGTCTTCGCCTAGAATACCTAAAGCTTTCTTCAAGTATTCACGAGATTCTTCAATTGTCATATCCACTTCGAATTCTGGATCCAAGTTGATTTTGGCATCCATAAATTGCATATCAGAAATGCCGTGTTCTTTCGCTAATAATTTAATGTAGCGTTGCATATGAGGCGCTAAGTCTGTCATCAGCATACGAATTTGACGGTCGTATAATTCACGATTCCCATCTTGTTCGTCTATTAAGTAGTCAATCACACTATCATATCCACGCATTGTTGCCATCATTTTTTCTTTCTTCAATTGAGAAATGTATTCATTGGCAAGTGTATTTTTATATGCGTTTAACGTCTTGTAGAAGCTCTTAGCCGCAGCGCGACGCACTTCTTTGTCCGCGTCCATTTCGTGCAAGTTTTCGTATAATACAAAGCTATTTTCAAGTGTCTTCCCATTTGCTTCAAATGACTCGAATTGCATATCTTCATGTTTTGTTACTTCATATAATTGGTAGAAACCTGGTAAGCTGCTTAAGTTTGATAACACTTGTTCTGCATCTTTTGAGAGCGTATGTTTCTTTTGACGAATCACTTTTTCAACAAAGTAGGCTAAGTCTGGTCTCTTCTTGGCTACGAATTGATTTAAGAAATCTTCGTCTAATGAAATGAGTTCTGTCATTACAAAGCTCATATTTTCCGCATAGGATACGCTGACTGCTTCAAATGCTGTCGCATTTTCAATCACTTTCGGATTCAAGCGGTCAACCGTCATTGGGAGTTCTGCATAATGAGAAGCGCGGTATACTGCTAATTCGATTGATTCATATTGGCGAATCGCTTCATCTAATACTTCTAAATCTCCTAATTTATTTTCATATTTTTCTTTGAAAGCTTTCATTTCTTTCTTTAGTTTGTCCAACTCTGCATAAAATGCTTCGTCACTTGGGTAAAGTAAAGTCATATCCCATGTAATAGAAGGATCTACTTCACTTCTTGGTACTAATTTAATTTCAGCCATAATTTCACTCCTTTTCAGTTAGTATCAATTATACACAATCTCCCTATCGTTTGCTATACTAGGACTATTAGAAAATCGAAAGCAGGTGGCTCTTTGTATATTCAAAACGAACTTTCTAATAGTTCTCTTTTACTGTCTATTCCTCATAGTGGGCTCCATATTCCAGAAGAAATAGAAATTCTTTGTAATCCACTTGCCAAACGAAATCATACCGATTGGTTTCTTCCTGAATTAGTCGATTCTAATTCTTATACAATCATCCAAGCTACTGTTTCTAGATACATTGTTGATGTGAATAGATTTAAGCCGACACAGAAACACTCCATTCAACCGATTATTCCAAGGACGGATGAAGAAGGTGTTCCTCTATTTAAAAACTTCCCTTCTAAACAGAAGCAAAGGCAATGGATTCAAGATTATTACGAGCCTTACTATCGTAAAATTCAAGAGCTCTTAACTCAAAAATTGAGCATTCATCAACAGGTTTTTCTTTTAGATTTACACAGTTATGATGATTCGCTTTTTCCTTCTCATGAAATGATACTTGGGAGCAGGAAACAGACTTCTATCAGTAAGAATTCCCTTCAGAGAATAGAAGCTCTCTTTCAAGAACAAGACCTCCCTACTCGTTTAGATACTCCTTTTTTAGGAGGATGTATTGTTGCCACATTTGGAAAACAAGAACGTGTTCAAGCTCTACAAATAGAAATTCCTTACTCCTTCTATTTAAATGGAAAGAAACCAGACGACATAAAGTTTAATAAATTGCAGAAAAAACTACATCATATTTTTGATCAACTCAATAACGAAAACACCTAGATACCTTCTTACGATTGTATCTAGGTGTTTATTCTAATTTGTGTTTTCCTGTAATTTTTTAATTTGCTCTTCGAGGAGTTGAATCTTCTCCGCTTGAGAATTAATTTGTTCTTGCATTTTCGTCATTTGATCTTGATAGTTCTCTAATGGAGTTGATGTCGTTTTCGAGAAACTTCGGAAGATAAATACTGATAAAAATATTATTACGAGCGTTAGAATAATAAATACCCAACCTTGATTTCTTCTGACGTATTGGTTAAATGTTCTTTGAAAATTTTTCCCTGAGTTACTCATTCATCTTCACCTCTTGACTTTTCAACAGTATACCATTTATTTTGAAATATCTCTAGATGGCACTTGCAATTTTGGTCATTTGTTCGGTCATTGCACCCACTATACCTTCATCACACACAACGATTAAGATGTCACCAGACAGAAGAATCGTATCTCCTTTTGCCACTATTTCTTTTGCACCACGTCTTATGGTTGCAATAATAATCTCTTTTGGCCACTCCACTTCTCGAATGGCTTTTCCAACCAGCGAGCTATCCACCATAATTGGAATTTCAAAAGTCGTTCGTTCTCCTTTGGTAGTAGTAGAATGTTCTTTATCTAAACGTTCTGCTAACACTTCATAAATTGGGTCCATCTTCAAGAAGTCAGCCACAATATACGCCACTAAAGTACAAATTCCAAGCGGCATTAATTGGTTTAAGCCTCCCACCATTTCTGTTACAAGAAGTAAAGCTGTTAGGGGCGCTTTCCCAATCGCCGCAAAATACCCTGCCATCGCAAAGAACACAAAGCTAACACGAACACTTGGATCTACCCCTAAAAATTCAATGAGGAATTCAGCATATGCCAACCCAAGAAGAGCTCCAAGTGAAAGAATCGGTAAAAAAATTCCCCCAGGAAGTCCTGTTCCGTATGAAATCATTGAGTAGACAAAACGAATCACAAATAGCCCCACTAAAAATTGTACAGTATGATTTTCTTTAACGAGTGCTAATACTAACTCACCACCTCCACCTAACACATGCGGATTCCACATTCCAAGAGGAATAATCAACATAAAGGCAATGAGACAGTAATTATATGGTGCCACTTTTGGGAAAAGCGTCTTGTAAATCTTTGGCAAAGCTAATGTGAGACGATGGTACGCTAATCCAAAAATTGCAAGGACAATGCCAAGAAGGACAACATACCCATAATATTCCATCGGAAAACGTTGGTCATTCCCAAGGTTAAGCGATGGATGCGTCCCAAATACATTTAATGAAATAAAGTTAGCCACAATTGCTGCTGTTAGAGTTGTCACGGCGACAAGTGGACTGAAAGTATGATGAACTTCTTCTAATACAAACATGAGTCCAGCAATCGGAGCATTAAACGCTGCGGCTAGTCCAGCTCCAGCTCCACTGGAAATAAATACATTCTTCTGTACACGATTTGCCTTAAAGGTCTCTGCCACTCCTTGGCCAACTGATGCTCCTAATTGAATCGAAGGACCTTCACGTCCAAGCAAGAGTCCTGAGCCAATCGAAATCGCTCCACCGACGAATTTCTTCCAACAGACAGACCACCAATTCATATCCATCTTTCCTTGAAGTTGTAATTCTACTTGTGGAATCCCACTCCCTTTTATATCAGGATCGCTCTTTACAATCTGCCCTAAAATAACCCCCATTACAAGGCTAAAGAGAATCCATGCCGGAATCCATTGCGGTTGTTCTCTTAAAAACGAATAGACGGTCACTACTTGTTCTAAAATAAAGCCAATCATATATCTAAATAAACTAACCGCACTTCCTGCTAGGACTCCGATTAATGCGCCAATAGCAATATACCCTGATTTTCGGTATCTCCGAGGGTTCAAATGACTCCAAAACTCCACTCGCACTCATCCTTTACAATTTATTCTCTTTCATTATATCAAAGTCTGCCCATAAAAAAAGGAAGAAATGAAAATTCTTTCACTTCTTCCTTTATTTTATTCACCTTGTAAGTCTGCTTCATCAAGAGCATTCATTAAACGGAATAGTTCTTCCTCTGTTAATGCTGCTTTTTCCTCTTTTGAAAAATCGCGTACAATCTCGCCACGATGCATGACAATGAGTCTGTTTCCAAAATGAATCGCGTCAGATAGATTGTGTGTAATCATAAGCGCGGTTAAGTTCTTTTCTTCGATGGTTTCTTGTGTTTTCTGCATAATTTTGCGCTGTGTTTTCGGATCAAGCGCTGCTGTATGTTCGTCTAATAGTAATAGTTGCGGAGCGTTCATCGTTGCCATGAGGAGTGAAATGGCTTGGCGTTGTCCGCCTGATAAGAGTCCGATTTCTGTATGAAGACGGTCTTCTAAGCCAAGTCCTAGCGGGGCTAGTAAGGCTTCGAATTGTTGCAATTCTTCTTTAGAAGACGTTTTAAAGAGGCTACGTTTTTGACCTCTCCGATTCGCTAAGGCTAAGTTCTCAGCAACTGTCATCCGAGGAGCCGTCCCTTGCATTGGGTCTTGGAAGACACGACTAATATAAGCCGCACGTTCAAAGTCCGCAGTCTGTTCGATTTGATGACCTCCAAACGAAATCGTTCCTTCATCTAAAGCAAAATTACCGGCAATCGCGTTTAGGAAAGTCGATTTCCCAGCACCATTTCCGCCGACAATCGTAATGAAGTCCCCTTCTTGAATCGATAAGCTGACGTTTTTTAGCGCCTTATGCTCACGAGATGTTCCAGGGAAAAATGTTTTAGATAAGTGTTGAATTTCAATACTCATTTAGTTTTCCCCCTTTCTATGACGTGTGCTTTTTTGCTGAATCCAGCTCTTTATTTGTGGCACTGTTAAACAGAAGGCAATCAGTGCTGCTGAGATAAGTTTGAAGTCATTTGCTTGGAAGACATTGAGTAATAACACAAGCATTAATAGTAAACGATAAATAATCGATCCGTACAAAATGCAGACAAGACGTCCAACGAAGGACTCGTCCGCAAAAATCACTTCACCGATGATAATCGCAGCTAGAGCAATAACGATGGTTCCAAGACCTGAGTTCACATCTGCGTATCCATTATTTTGCGCTAAAATCGCACCGGCTAAGGCGATGAGTGCATTGGAAAGCATCAAGCCAAATACTGTCATCTTACGCGTGTTAATTCCAAGTGCACGCGCCATCTTTTCGTTGTCCCCTGTTGCAATCAGCGCTTGTCCAAATTCTGTTTTGAAGAAGCAATACATCAAGAAGATTAAAATCCCAATCACGACAAGCCCCATAATGATGATGTCAAAATACTTTGGTAAGCCCAGTTTTGAAAGGACACTAAAAATGGTATCTTGCCCAAGCAGTGTGATATTGGCTTTCCCCATCACACGTAAGTTAATTGATAAGAGTGACGTCATTGTTAAAATCCCTGCTAATAAACTTGGGATTTTACAAACAGTCATCAGAAATGCCGTCACTCCACCAGCAAGCGCCCCAGCAATCATGGCTACAAGCGTTGCTAAAAATGGATTTACCCCTTGTTGAATCAAAATCACACAAGTGGCAGCCCCAAGAGGAAAGCTCCCCTCTGTCGTCATATCTGCAATATTTAAAATTCGAAAACTAATGAATAACCCTAGGGATAATACGCCCCATAATATCCCTTGAGAAATCGAAGAAATTACTAAATCCATTTCGAAAAAAATCCTCCTCTGAAACGATCATTATGACGTTTAAGTCATATTGTGTATGAATCACCACATCATATAGTCGTTATCATATCAACGTTTCTAAACTATCTTATTTAATTGTTGGTGTTACTTTTTGTGCATCTTTTAAGATACTTTCTGGAATTGTAATGCCTAATTTTTTCGATTTTTCTTCGTTGACATAAACAACACCTTTGTTTGCTAATGTGATTGGTGTATCGGCTGGGTTTGCACCTTTTAATACTTTTACAACTACTTTAGCTGTTTCTACACCGATTTGGTATTGGTCAACCCCTACTCCTAATACTCCACCATCAGCAACCATTGTATCTGCTGATGGGAATACTGGCACTTTAACTGCATCTGTTACTTGAACGACTGTTGCCATTGCACTTGCGATTGTGTTATCAATTGGAACGAAGATGGCATCTACTTGGCTTGCTAAACTTTCAGTTACTTGTTGAATATCGTTTGTGTTTGCAATTGTTGATACTTTAACTTCTAGGCCTAATTCTTTCGCTGCTTTTTGCGCTTCTTCGGCTTGTTTCACAGAGTTATCTTCGCTTGAAGTGTAAAGGATTCCCACTTTCTTCATGTTAGGAAGAACTTGTTTCATGATTTCTAATTGTTGTTTGATTGGTGTACGGTCACTCACCCCTGTGATGTTGTTTCCTGGTTTTGATTCGCTTGCGATTAGGCCTGCTTCAACTGGATAAGTAATCCCACCCATGATAATTGGTGTTTCTTTTGTATTGTTCGCCAACGCTAAAGTCGCAGGAGTTGTAATCCCTACTAAGATGTTGTTTCCGCCTGAAACTAATTTTTCAGACATGCTGGCTAAGTTACTTTGGTCTCCTTGCGCGTTTTGAAGGTCGATTTCTAAGTTTTTACCAACTTCGTATCCTTCGTTCTTCAATTCGTCTTGTAGCCCTTTATAGATGGCATCTAAAGCTGGGTGGCTAAGTAATTGTAATACCCCAATTTTAACATTTTCTGTTTGTGTAGATGAAGTGTTAGTTGTATTTGTATCTTTATTTTTATCGCCTGATTGATTGAAGAATAGTGCTCCTATCACTACTAATACTAATAATACTCCGAATAAATAAATGCCTTTGTTCTTTTTCATGATGAATTCCTCCAAAATTGAATATGATATTGCAAACTCTATTAAAAAAAGAGACTACGTATTCCACTACGAGTCTCTCATACAAATAGAAAGACCACGTCAGCTCTAGTCTATAGATCTACGTGGTCGAGTTTGCTTTAAAAGATAAATTCCACATAGATACAAGTTCACGTCAATGAAGGTTGTATCTACATGTACAAATGTACGTTAAGAACAACCTGTATCTAGTGGCTTTGCCAACGCGAATTTAATTTTAATACGATACAAATGTTTGCCATGTTCTTAACTCCTTTTCTAGTGATGTGTTCATTATGAACGCAAATGTCCTCGGTGTCAACTATTTTTTTCAAAAAGATGATCTTTTATTTTTATCAATATCTATGAACACATTGTTATTTCTTAAACAATTCTTTATTTTTTATTGAGGTTTTCTTAAATCTGTGCTATTATATCAAAGGAAATTAATAAAACATTTTTTTCACAAAGGAGAATGAAAATGAGAAAAGGAATTATAGCTAGTTTAGCTTTATCTTCCGTACTATTACTAGCAGCATGCGGAAATAATAGTTCACAATCTTCGTCTTCAGCTAAAGAAACAACTACTACAACTGCTGAAGCTGTTGCAAGTGCTTCTGCTCAAAAATACGCAGATCCTTCAACATTAAAAGAAAGCTACGATGTTATCATCGTTGGTTCAGGGGGTGCTGGTCTTTCAGCAGCCATCCAAGCTAAAGAAGCTGGCTTAAATCCAGTCATCTTGGAAAAAATGCCAACTGCAGGAGGAAATACTACAAAATCTTCAGCTGGTATGAATGCTTCTCAAACGAAATTCCAAGAAAAAGAAGGAATTCAAGATTCTAACGATAAATTCTATGAAGAATCACTAAAAGGTGGACATGGAACTAACAACCCTGAACTACTTCGTTACTTAGTAGATAATTCAGCTAGTGCCATCGATTGGTTAGATTCAATGGGAATTACACTAAGCAATTTAACAACTACTGGTGGAATGAGTCAAAAACGTACTCACCGCCCTGCTGATGGTTCAGCTGTTGGTGAATATTTAGTAAATGGATTATTACGAAATGTTTCTGAAAGAGAAATTCCATTATTCGTCAATGCAGTAGTGACAAAAGTAAATGAAAAAGACGGTAAAGTAACTGGAGTTAATGTAACTATTGACGGTAAAGAAAAAACAGTCTCTGCAAAAGCAGTTGTTCTAACAACTGGTGGATTTGGTGCAAACATGGAAATGGTTACTGAATACAAACCAGAATTAAAAGGCTTTGTTACTACAAACCAAAAAGGTTCTACTGGTGACGGAATTGTTTTAGCAAAAGAATTAGGCGCTGCTACAGTAGATATGAAAGATATTCAAATTCACCCAACAGTAGAACAATCTACTTCAACATTGATTTCTGAATCTGTTCGTGGTGAAGGTGCTATTCTTGTGAACCAAGATGGTAAACGTTTCTATAATGAAATGGAAACTCGTGATAAAGTTTCTCAACAAATTATTGGATTAAAAGAAAAATATGCTTACTTAGTATTTGACTCTGCTTTAACTGAACGTGCTAAAGCTGTTAAATTCTACGAAAAACGTGGACTAGTGAAAAAAGCTGACACGATTGAAGCCCTAGCAAAAGAGATTAATGTTCCTGCTGATGCTTTAAAAGCAACCTTAGAAACTTGGAATAAAGCTGTTGCCGATAAGAACGATGCTGAATTTGGCCGTAAAACAGCAATGGATCATGACTTATCTAAAGGTCCTTACTACGCAATCCAAATTGCTCCTGGTATCCACCATACAATGGGAGGATTGAAGATTAATACGAAAGCTCAAGTTCTTAAAGAAGACGGTTCTGCGATTCAAGGTCTGTATGCAGCTGGTGAAGTAACAGGTGGTGTTCACGGTGAAAACCGTATCGGTGGTAACGCAGTTGCTGATATCATCATCTTTGGTCGTCAAGCAGGTGCCCAATCTGCTGCATATGCAAAAGAAAACTAATTAATTTCCAATTGAACAAAAACGAAAAACTCTGAAGCTGTGCTTCAGAGTTTTTTTATGAAGTGAGCTATAAAAGACTAATCCTCATCCTTAATATCAATATCTTCTGGGATTGGTTCATCCAAGTACTTTTGATATTCTTCTAAGAGACGTTCCCGTTGTTTCAAGAAGAAGTCGAACTGCGCACTGTTCAAGAGTACCTCTCCATCCACTTCCACCGTCTTCACTTGCTTTGTTTGGATTAAATGCATGAGATACCCTAATTCGATTTCCAGATTCTCTGCAGTTTGTTGTACGGTATAATACATCCTTTTCCTCCAATAAAAAAGCTACCCTAAACGAATGGTCTAAGGTAGCCAACATTTTCAATTATGCTAAAGCTTCAACAAGGCTTTGTGCGAAAGCTTGGATATGTTCAATATCTTCTGCTTCAGCGTTTAAGTCTACTAAGACATTTTCAGCACCTTTTTTGGCACCTGTTTTTGCAAATTGAGCATCAAAATCTAATACGGATTGGCAGAACTTATCATAGAAAGTATCTCCTGAGCCAAGCGCTCCGTATACTTTTCCTGTTAAATCTTCTTCCTCTAATTCTTCATAGAAGTCAACGATTTCATCAGGTAAGTCGCCATCTGTTCCGTAAGTATATGTTGCGACAACATTAATATCATAATTATGGAATTCGCTTGCTTGTGCTGAAGTACATTCTTTCACATCTACTTCTACTCCACGTTCTTCTAATGCTTCTGCTAAAATATCCGCAATCTCTTCTGTATTACCTGTTAAACTTGCATATACGATCAATGCTGTTGCCATGATACCACTCTCTTTCTCATTCAATACAACGATTATAACAAATCCACAAAACTCCGTCTATTGTTTCTGACAAAAATAATGAAGTCTCTATACTAAACATCGAAAACTTTAAAAAACTATTCAAGCACTCCTATAATAATCCTTTACAAATTTAAAAATTAGTGGGAAGCACACATTAACTCTTTGCACTTTTTCAATTTCACGAAGGTAAATACGTAGTAAATCAATTCTTGGACCTTACGGATTTTATCATAATCATCCGTAACGATTCAAAAAATCTGTGAGCAGCACTCATTACATCTTGGCACCGGTCCATTTCACGAAGGTGAATAGCTAGTAAATCAATTCTTGGACCTTACGGATTTTATCATCACCATAATAGGGAATGATATTCAAGATGAATTAGTAGGAGTTTGAGCTTGCTCATTACTCCTACTTTGAAGATTGAAAGATGAGAGACGAAGACTCGAATCGGTATCCTATTATGGTAATGATAAAAATAATCCGTAAGGATTCCAAAGAATTGAATTAGCCACCATATTCACTGAGTTTTTTTAGGTATACTTTATCTGTTGCACCCCTTTTTCAAAAGTTTTACTATAATAAACGAATTTATTTTTAGGAGATGACAATTTTGCCATTATCAGCAACGGATCGCCTCAAACAAGCCGAACGCGGAGCCCTTTTAAGTATCGGCACATATATCTTTTTATCCGCAGCAAAACTGTTCGTTGGGAAACTCTTCAACTCCGAAGCCCTGTTTGCCGATGGTTGGAACAACTTTACAGATGTGATTTCATCAATTCTTGTATTCGTAGGGTTACGCTTGTCGCAAAAACCAAGCGACGAAAACCACCCCTACGGCCACTGGAAATTCGAAACAATTGCTAGCCTTGCGACCTCATTTATCATGTTCTTTATCGGGATTGAAGTCGTCAGAAATGCCTTCCAAGCATTCCTTAACCCAGTAACGGAGGCTCCTTCACTCATTTCTTCTGTCGTTGGATTCTTCTCAGGGATTGTGATGATTGGTGTATACTTCTACAACAAAAATCTGGCAGCACGCATTCAATCACTAGGACTTAAGGCAACCGCTAAAGATAACTTAAGCGATGCGATGACCAGTTTCTTGACAGCCTTAGCGGTGTTATTTGCTTCTCTTGGCTTACACTGGCTCGATAACATCATGGCTTTCGTAGTCGGTCTTCTCATTGTCCGCACTGCTTACGAAGTATTTTCTGAGAGTGCCTTCCAATTAACAGATGGCTTCGATCAAACTGAACTAGATAAATATATTCCAGTTATCCTACGTCATCCCGAAGTTAAAGATATTCGTGAAATCAAAGCCCGTCGTTATGGATCGAATATTTATATTGACTTAACGGTGTGTATGGACGAAGCCTTAACAGTTTTCAAAAGTCATCAAGTAACGGAATTTATTGAAAAAGAGCTTTACAACGAGTTTGCTATTTCATTTATCGATATTCATGTCGAACCGTATCCTTATGAGTAAAAAAATCCCAATCTCTTTTTGAAGAGATTGGGATTTTCTATTATTGAATCGTATTAAAGTTCAAGTTAAACGCCTGTTTTACAGAATCACTTGCTTCGCTAACGGGAGTCTTTGAAACGTATTTTCCTTTAAAACAATAACGTTTTGTCGCATTGTAATCATCACATGTAATTAAAGTAATTTCTGTAACACCAGGTTGGTCATTAATGACTTCCACTCGTGTTGGTTCGATTAATTCTACAGACGTTGTTTCATATTCATACACATACTCTAAATCTGTTGTATAAATCTTATCTCCTACCTTTAAATTGACAAGAGGTGAGAATAATAAAGTCATATCTCCGAAATAATTATGACTCGCTAATGCGTAGTTTCCTTGGCCCATTTTCTGTGTGGGTTTCATTGTTCCGGCTCCTGAGAGAAGGACTTCATTTGCTAAACCTTTATAAATCGGTAAATTCAATTTCACACTTGGAACTGCAATTTGTCCTAGTGTTAAAAATGTCCCTTTTTTCATATTGGCTTTTAAGACTTGATTTAGATCAATCGGTTCTACTTTAGAAAAGTCAAATTCCGCTTCTTGCAATTCATTGGCTTTAACCGCTGACAATGTTAACGAAGAATTGATTTCAGACTGTTCTGCTTGTAGTCTAGATAATAAGAATGTACGAATCGGATCCGCAGCTAACAAGATGGCAGCAATCACAAATAAAATTGACGCCAAAAAGATTCTCCAGTTGAATTTTTTCTTTGGCTTATGATTCTGCTGTTGGTTTCGACTATTTCTTCTTCCTTCTATTTTTTCCATACATCAATCCTCTTTCTCTTTTGTGCTCACAAGGATCCAATATCCCTTATCTAAAGCAATACGCTCTACATTTCCAAAGACTTCCAGCATTTTCTTTTGCGCACTTGGAGCACCTTGTTTCTTCTGAATTACGATGACTAGTTGGCCGCCATCTATTAAATGGTCATATGCCTCTTCTAAAATACGATGAACCACTTCTTTTCCTGCACGGATTGGCGGGTTACTAATAATGACAGAATAGTCCTTCGCATTTATTTCATCATAAATCGAGCTTTCGTGAATCAATACATTTTCAATCCCATTCGCTTTAGCATTACGTCTAGCTAATTCGAGTGCACGTTCATTGACGTCTACCATTTCTACATGCATCTTCGGATAGGCCTTTGCAAAAGACAAACCCATTGGACCATAACCACAACCAACATCTAACAGTTTTCCTTCCTGAAAAGAAGAAGGAACTTCATAAGACTCAATCAATAACTGACTTCCAAAATCAATGGTATTCTTTGAAAACACTCCATTGTCACTAACAAACTGGAAAGAGAATCCTTTTAAAACATAACGAAAATGTTTCTCTTGACTCTTACTATTTGGTTGCTGTGTATAATAGTGATTTTGATTCATGAGTATCTCCTTTTTTTGTATCTTTCTTCATACTAGCATAAATCACCTTTTTTCCAAAACAAAAAAACCCGCTGTTTGGGAACAGCGGGAAAAGGTTAGGAGGGTTTACTAATAAAAAAATGTTGGGAGTTCATTTTTTTATTTGGGAGAAGTAAACCTTAGGTGTTTTATTGGGTATGAATAGATTATAGAGGTTACTTTTGAATTTTTTGTGAATTTTACTTTGAATTTTTTTAAAATGAAACTTTTTTTATATTTTGATATCGTCGTAGTCAGTACTTTTTTTGAATAATTCGACTACATAGGAACAAGTTGGTCGAATTTTTAAATTATTCTCTCTCGCATATACAGCCAAACGATCTACCAATTGACGTGCTACCCCTTGCCCACGAAGACTAGGATCTACAAAAGTGTGATTTGCCACAATCACTCCCTCTTCTTCCGGAGTATATGTAATTTCTGCATCCACTTCTCCTGCAGCATTATAATGTCTAAACGCTTGATTTTCTTGAACAAATTCCATTAACGACTCCCCCTTTATAGTTCTATCTCTAGTATACGACTCAATGAGATAGAAATCGAAGAATGTGATTCGAAAATAGTAACATTTGTTATACCTATTTTATAACGAAGTCATTTTTTTGATTATGGTATTCTGTTAACAGAAATTATTTTTAAGAATGGAGAATTTGTTATGCATATACCCGATAATTATTTAAGCCCAACAACTTGTGCAGTTTTAGCAGTTGCTGCTGCACCAGTAGTGGGATTATCCATTACGAAAGTAAAAGCTCAATTAAAAGAGAATAAAGAATTAGCGCCTATGCTTGGAATCGCTGCTTCATTATCTTTCTTATTAATGATGTTTAATGTTCCAATCCCTGGTGGTACAACTGCTCACGCTGTTGGCGGCGTGTTACTTTCAATCTTAATTGGACCGTATGCCGCAAGTCTGGCGTTGACCGTCGCTCTTCTCTTACAAGCTCTTCTATTTGGAGATGGAGGAATTCTTGCTCTTGGCGCAAATATTTTTAACATGGCGATTGCAATGCCATTTGCCGGATATGCTGTTTACAATTTCTTCCGTAAACAAAACCATGAAACAGCCGGAGTTCTCGTTGGTTCTTACGTAGGGATCAATGTGGCGGCATTTTTAACAGCCATTGAACTTGGAATCCAACCAATCATTGCCACTCAAGGAGGAGAGCCACTGTATAACCCTTATGGATTAGCAGTTACGATTCCTGTCATGATGGCAACTCACTTAACGATTGCCGGTGCCGTAGAAGTCTTCTTTACTTATGTGATTTATCGTTTCGTAAAACAAGTCGCTCCACAAGAATTGTACACACCAACTTCAGTCAATACGACTTCTTTCGTGAAGAAAATCCGCTATGTCTTAATCGCCTTAGTTGTGTTAAGTCCATTAGGATTATTAGCAGAAGGTACTGCTTTTGGAGAATGGTCTTCTGAAGAACTTGCTGAAATGATGACCAATGTCCCAGCAGGAATCGAGAATGGATTTTCATTCGAAGCCCTCTTCAGTGACTACACCATCCCTGGGACAAACATCGCAGTTGGTTATATTTTATCGGCCATCACTGCACTATTAATCTTCTATATTTTAGGAAAAATGATTCGATCAATGAATGGAGCAAAAGTATCTCATGCGTAAGCTACCTGATTGGCTACAAACCGAAGAAGCACTCGCAGCCTCTTCAAAAAGCCATCAATATTTACAAATGAATATCAACTCATTGCGCCGTCTCCTTGGCAAAATGAAGCAAACGACACCCGCATTGAAGGCGAAATCTTCGTCCTCAATGCGGCTCGTTTACTTTGTGTGCTTAGCCATTCTGATCACACTCAGTCACTCTACTATCCAACTATGGATTTTATCGATTTTCCTATTAGCGCATATCGCCTTTCTTCCAGGTGAAGCGCTCTTCCGTCTATGGAAAGTTCTCACTCGCGTACTTATCTTTACAGCGATTGTCCTCTTACCAAGCATTCTTCTAAGAGGCTTCCAGAACAGTGGCCTCTTCCTTGGCCGCACAGGAATTCTGGTCTTAAACTTGGCGCTCTTTTTAGCCACAACGACAAGCGTTCAACTCGTTGAAGCTCTTCGCCAGTTACATTTTCCTAAAACGATGACTCAAACAATCGAACTCTCGATGAAATACACTTATATCCTCGGAAAGAATCTACAGCAACAAATCGAATGCGTCCAATTGCGAACCATCGGACAAAAAGTAAATCTCGGGTTATTTGGATCGATTCTTGGGCTCTTGTATTTATCATCGAAAAACCACACTAAAGAAGTCTACGAGGCCATGACGCTTCGAGGTTACGGAATGGATGTCAAAAATAAAGTCCCTTTCCACTGGAAGAAAGAGGACGTCTTATTATTACTCGAATTAATCGTGCTGGTTGTTGTAACAACCGTGCTACGCTAGAAAGGAACGCTTATGATTACAATTCAAGATGGAAATTATCACTACAGCGAAGACATTGGAATCCACGACATCAACCTTCATATCGAAAAAGGCGAAACAGTGGCTTTAATGGGGCCAAATGGAGCCGGTAAATCTACACTCTTTAAAATTTTGGTTGGGTTACTTCCTCTCTCTTCTGGACAATACCAATTTAACGATTGGGCGGTGGATGCAGAATTCTTAAAAGAGCCAAGTAATGCTGGTCACTTATATCAACAAGTTGGTTTAATTTTCCAAAATAGCGATATCCAATTATTCAATACGACGGTTGCTGAAGAACTTGCCTTTGGTCCACGTCAACTCGGATTAACTGAAGAAGAAATCGAACAGAGAGTGAATGATACGCTGGCGCTTTTAGAAATCGAGCACCTAAGGGACCGCATTCCCTATCACCTATCAGGCGGGGAAAAGAAACTCGTGGCGTTAGCCAGCGTGCTCACGATGAATCCAAGCGTATTGTTGTTTGATGAGCCTTTTAACGGCCTCTCACCTAAATACCAACGCCTCATTGTGGAATTACTACAAGAGTTAAAAACAGCAGGAAAAACGATGATTATTTCCTCTCATCATTTCGATCAAATTGCCTCTATCGTTGAACGTGTCCTTCTCTTTTCAGAAGAACATACGATTACTACTAGCTATTCAAAAATGGATTGGGAAAACCATCCAGAACTAAGAAAAGCATTTACTACTTGTTAAAAATCGAATGTATCATTTTTGATACATTCGATTTTTTAGCCCTATATTATAAACTTTTCTACAGTATATAAAAAATCCCGAAATTCACTTATAAGTGAATTTCGGGATCTTTTATTTTAACTTCAACAATTCATTGTTTTGGCAGTATTACTTGAAATGTACTCCCTTTTCCAATCTCGCTTTCAACTGATATACTTCCACCCAGTTGATCTACAATTGTTTTTACAATCGCTAATCCTAAGCCATTCCCTTCTTGCACATGAGAATGTTCCACTTGATAAAATTGTTCAAAAATATGTCGTTGATCTTCCTCGCTCATTCCAATTCCATTATCAGCAATCGTGACTCTAGCGGTATCCTTCTCTTCTTGGATATCAATCATCAAATGTACACTATCCGAAGAGTACTTTACTGCATTATCCAGCAAATTTGTCCACACTTGCATGCTTAAATCTGGATCCGTCACACAATGAACGGGCTGACTCGTAAAGGTCAAGTCAATCTCTTTTTGCTTCCACTTTTCCGTAATCAAAATCACTGCATGACGGATTTGTTCATCCAGTTGAAGTGGTTTTTTCTTTGGTTCAAAATCACGTTCCATCTTTGTCAATGTGACGATTCCATCACATAAACGACTTAGACGAAGGCTCTCTGAACGCAAAATACCTGTCAAATCTTTTCTAGTAGATTCATCAAGCTTTTCGTCAGCTAATAAGTCACTCACTCCTACAAGAGAAGCGATTGGTGTTTTCAGTTCATGAGAAAGATTAGCAATAAACGCAGATCGATGTTCGTCACTACGTCTCAAATCCTCGGCCATCTGATTCACATGTTGAGAAAGCTGAGCCAATTCATTGTGATATTTAGCAGTGTCTTTAGGATAATGCTTGAGAGGAATCTTACGGTTAAAATCTCCTCTTGAAATGGCCTTAACAGATTCATTCAATTCTGAAATAGGTTTCGTTAAATGAACAGACCCATACCACATGGCAAGACTCCCTACGAGAATAATGACTAAGCTAAAAATAATTAACCATGTTTGGAAGCTAACCTCTACCATAAACCAGTGTTTTAGGACAAAAACAGTCATTAAACCAATAATACTTGTGCTCACTAAGACACTACAAAACATGAAGACGAAATAGTTTCTGAGAGGAAATTGTATTTCTTTTTGTTTATCCATTTTTAATCGTCCCTTTATACCCTAATCCTCGTATCGTTACAATTTCAAAATCTTTATTCTCTTTAAATTTTTGTCGGACCCTTTTAATGCATGCATCTACTAATCTTTCGTCAAGGTCCTCTTCCATCCCCCAAATATCATCCAATAAATCCAAACGAGTAAATATTTTTTCTGGATTACTGAGTAATTTATAGAGTAAATAGAATTCTTTTCGAGGGATTTGATAGACTTCATCTCTCTCTAAATCCGTTAAAGTTAATGCATTGTAATCAAGTCGTGTATGTTCAAAAAGCAACACTTTCTCTGTTTCTAATTGAGCTCTTCTAAGTAAGGCTTGTACTCGTAGAACAAGTTCAGTTAAACGAATCGGCTTCACCATGTAGTCATCGACGCCTAACTTAAAAGCTTCTTCCAGAGATTCTAACTGAGATTTTGCCGTAATCATTAAAATGGGTAAAGTATGCTTCGTTTCTCGTAAAGCTTTTACAAGAGCGTATCCATCCATCACGGGCATCATAATATCAGAAATTAATAAATCGACTTGATGCTTCTCCATTAACGAGAGAGCTTCCTCTCCGTTTTCAGCAACGTAAATCGTGTAGTTTTCTTGTTTTAACTTGGTCGTAATCAATGTGCGAATCGCATGATCGTCTTCAGCAACTAATATACTAAACATAGCTCCACCTTCTTTCTGGAACATTATAGCATAAATGCTTACAGACGAACTAACTTCCCTTTTTTCATCTCGTAAACCGTATCTACATACTCAAGCACTGAACGGTCATGAGTCACCATGATAGCACTCTTATGTTTAGACTTCACTTCACGCTGAATTAATTGCGCGATTTCTTTTCCTTTTTCAGGATCAAGACTTGCGGTAGGCTCATCCGCTAATATTAATTGCGGATTCCCAATAAAGGCACGAGCAATCGCAGCACGCTGCTTTTGACCACCTGACATTTGATTTGGGTACTGACCGTAGCAATTCTCTATACCTAGCTCTGCCAATAATCCTTTGACTTCCTCTTTTCGTTTTGAAGCGTCTTTCTCACCTTTTAATTTTGCTACTACTTCTAATTGGTCTCCAATTTTCATATAGGGCAATAATTGATGATCCTGGAAAATAAAGCCTAATAACTCAAGTCTCTTCTTCGTCCATTCACTTTGTTTTAAATTCGTAAGATTTTGTCCCCCTATAATTACTTGACCGCTATTAGAAGATAGGAGTAGTCCTGCAATCGATAAAAGCGTTGATTTTCCTGACCCAGAAGGCCCTAGGATGGCCACAAACTCTTGTGGTTCAACGGTTAAATTCAAATCGCAAATAACATCTCTCATTTGATTTCCATCTGCATATGATTTTTTTATCTGTTGTAATTCAATCACTGACATCTTATTCACCATTTCCACCAATCACTTCGATTGGATCTACTTTCTTAATTTTTAATAGAGATAATGCTCCGCAAATAATCGAAATAACGATAAAGCTAACTGAAATGACTGCATTATCTTCTGCTTTCATATAAAACGGCATACTTACAGGTAAGAATGGCGTTAAGGCCAAGGCAAGACCTAATCCAATGCCAATCCCGATAATAGAAAGAATCCCTACTTGTGACAGTTGAATTCTAGTTATTTCTCCCATCGACATTCCGATTGCTTTTAACACACCAAATTGTTTCAGTTTTTGCAAAGCTAAGATGTAGAAGAATACTCCAAGGATTGCGGCTGAAGCGATTAATAATACCCAAGTCATTGTTTTTAAAATCATATTGGTTGCAGTATATCCTGGAATCTTATTAATAATTTGTTGCTTATTCGATACCATCAACTGTTCTGATAAATCGTCTGCTGTTACCGCTTGGCTTGTGATGATGGCCTGTGGTTGCCAAGTGTAATTTGGATTTTTCTTCTGACGCATCTCTTCTAATGTCTTAGAACTAATGAAGGCTACTGAACTATGTCCATATTTTGCATCTTGGGCAAAAGCAACGACTTTCAGTAAAATATCTGAAGTCTTATCTTTAATGGTATCCCCAACGTGAATTCCTTTTGCCTTGTACGATTCATCAAGAATCACTTCGTTATCAGATAAGTTCGCCGCTACATAACCGTCTTCTGCTTTAATGGTTAAATTCTTGTACGTATCCATCGCAAAGAACGTCACATCTTGCGAACCTTCCTCGTCCTCTTTCATAAATGTAGAACGTTGAATTACTAGCCCCGTCTGCTCTTCTAGATGGAGGTCTTCAATTTCCGTTAGTTCTGAACTTGTAAGAGTTGAGTAAGGAATGACCCCTTCTGAATCCTTTGAAAGAATATATTGAACGTCTCCAAATGTATCAATTTGTGCCATAATAATTCGTCCTAAGCCGTTCGTTAAACCTGACAAGAAAATGACCATAAACATCATGATAACAATCAGTACCTCAATTAATATAAATTTTTTCGGTTGGTATTTAATTTCATTCCATGCTATTTTCAATGTAATTTCTCCTCTTTATAAAATCATAAGCCTAGTATACGTGAGTTTTATGACCTGAATATGACATCATTTCGGAAATTAGGGCTTTCAAGCACAAATCACATCCTGATTGAGTTGGAGTTATGTGAGGACTTTTAATGGGGACTATTTTTCTTACTCGGGATTTTTTTATAATTGATGGAAGATGCAGATAACGTAAAAAGCAGTAGATTGGGTTTCTACTGCTTTTCTTTTTTACTTTAATTCCAAAATTCTTCTACTTGACTTAAAATTTCATCTGCTGTTTTTAGTGTTGCTTCTTCAATAGACATCCCTGTTTTTTTCAAATAGTACTTGATGAGATGGTACCCACAAGTATATCCAGAAGCGTAAGGAAGACCGACTGGGTTACCACCTTGCATCTTTGTAATTTCATCGCCATATAAATACGGCATTGCTTCTTGCATATTGTTAATAGAAAGACTGTCTTTTAATTTTGGTTTAATAATCGTATTTAATGTTTCAAGATCATTCTTTGTGACCCAAGGACCAATATTTTCTTGTCCAAACATTTTCTCTGCAAAATTCTCTGCAAGCCCCTCTGCAACAATCATTTCTTTTAAGGATCCCATTTCCCAATCAACGAATTGATAACGAATATTATGATTGCATTCATGCGCCATCGCAGAAGCAATTCTATTGATGGTATATTCATTTGGTACCAGGGATAGGAAAATATACCCTGGAATCCCTCCATCTCCACTGTAATTTTCATTAATCCTCATCATCGGACTTGCTTCATTTCCTAGTAAAGCCGTAACATAGTAATCTTGTTGTTTTAATGAAATTCCTTTCGATGTAAAGCTTTCGACGGAACGGTTAAAGGCTTGTTTAATAGTCTCCCAAAACTCTTTATCGAATTGATTTATCATTTGAAGGTCTTCTTCAGATAAATCTTTTGGCATCTTGTGCATATACCCCATTAGTGTCATCACATTGAATGGAATTCTTTCATCAAATGAAATCCGTTGAATAGCAAACTTTTCTTTGAAGGGTAGTAATAATTTTTCTTTGAATAAAGCATCTCTTTGATCTACAGGAAGCGTTAAGAGCTCTCTATAAACACTGTCTGATTCGATTAAATGTAATTTCATAACATATTCCTCCTTTGATTGATATTAGGAGTATATACCCTTACGTTACGTCAGAGTCAACACCTTTTCATTCACCCTTCTTAAATAAACTCTCATCAAATACAAAATGGAGGAATGATGATATAATGAACAGACAAAAAAGTTATTGGAGGAATCGTTTTATGGAATTTACTCATAAAATTCCTAGCGTTGAAGCTTACAATCGATTAAGAGTAAACGCTGGAATGAATAGCACTAAACCTCATTCTGAAGTGAAAAAGGCACTTGAAGGGACTCTTTTCTTAGTTTCTGTTTATGAAGATGATGAACTCATTGGCCTAGGAAGAATTGTTGGAGATGGCGGGGTCACTTTTGTCGTATCCGATATTATGGTAGACAAAAAGTTTCAAAGACGTGGAATTGCCAATAGAATCATGGAAATGATTGATCAGTGGTTTGACGAAAATACACATGAGAGCAGTTTTATCACTTTGCTAGCTAAAGTCCCTGCGGACAAGCTCTATCATAAGCATCATTTTGCCTATCTTGACGAAAATCGAGTGGGCATGATTCGAGAAAAATAAAAGATTTATCATCTTTTTATAGAATCGTTATCTTAGAACTCCCCGAACCATTTAGTTGCAATCAACAAAAAAACCTTGTTTTTCAAAAGAATTCAAAAAACAAAATGGATGTCCCCTGTTCAATACAGGGAAACATCCATATGTTCAGCTTAATTTAATAATGTGTCCAGGATTCTGGGTACATATCATTAAATGTTCTCTTTTTTTAAATTATAAATTACAAAGATGCTTTGCAAGAGAAACTAACTCTTAGCTTTATTTGTCATCTTTATTAATCATATTTTTAACGCCTTCGATTGCTCCTTCGACTGCATCTTTTGCATCTTCAGCAACTTCTTTAACTTTGGAAACTACTTTTTCAGCAGCCCCTTCTTTTTCTGTTTTTTTATCACCAGTTAATTTTCCAAGCCCTTCTTTAACAGAGCCTTTAGCTTGATTGAATTTTTCTTCTACAGACATAGTCTTTACCTCCATTATGAGTTTTAATTTTTTCATATATTTATAGAAAAGAAATAAAATAAGAATCTCTTTTCGTACTTAGAGTTTTAATGAACGCGAGCTTTTTGCTTAGACAAAGTATTTTTTATTTTGACCTATTGAATCCTCACATCATTAAATTTTAAATTGTATTTTGAATGTTATAAGACAATTTATGCCTTTTTACCCAAAAAGAATGATACAACAGCTACTACAATAACTGCACCAATGATAGAGGGAAACAAGGCCATTCCAGCCAAACTAGGGCCCCAAGTTCCCAAAAGTGATTGACCCACAGATGAACCGACTAAACCTGCAACAATATTTGCAATAACTCCCATAGATCCACCTTTTTTAGTGATTGATCCAGCAATAAGACCAATGACACCTCCGACAATAATAGACCAAAGCATATCGATTCTCCTTTCTAAATTTACTAAATCAAAATTCAAATCTTTTGATTAATGTGATTATATAATTTGCCAACTTGGAAGCATAATAATTCAGCTTAATTTTCCCTCCGTTTTTATGTACTTTACATACAATAAAACGATAAAACACTTATTTTAGATGGTTTCGATAGAAAATTAAGATGCCTTTTCATATATTTTGAGTTGTTAAGTGAATTAAAATATACACATTATGGTAAGATTGAATTATAATAAAACCACTATACTATAAAGAAAGATAACAATTTTATGCGAGAATTACTGTCTAAAAAAAGTCACAGACAATTAGAATTATTAGAAATACTATTTGAAAATAAGCGCTGGTTTCATATTTCTGAACTAGCTGAATTACTGAATTCTACAGAGCGTTCAGTAAAAGATGATTTATACCATATCAGGTCTTCTTTTCCTGACTTGATATTTCATTCTTCAACAAATGGTATACGTATCATTAATACCGATGATAGTGATATTGAGATGGTCTATCATCATTTTTTTAAACATTCAACTCATTTTTCAATTTTAGAATTTGTTTTTTTTAATGAAGGATATGATGCTGAGAGTATTTGCAAAGAGTTTTATATCAGTTCTTCGTCTCTTTACCGTATCATCAGTCATATTAATAAAATTATTAAGAAACAATATCATTTTGAAATTAGCCTCAATCCTGTTCGAATTACTGGAAACGAGATAGATATCCGTTATTTTTTTGCTCAGTATTTTTCAGAAAAATATTATTTCCTAGAATGGCCATTTGAAGATTTTTCGCCAGAACCACTCTCTCAATTATTGGAACTAGTTTATAAAGCAACGTCTTTCCCGATGAATTTATCAACTCACAGAATGTTAAAGTTGCTCCTAGTTACGAATTTATATCGAATAAAGTTTGGTCATTTCCTGGAAGTTGAGAAAGATTCTTTTAATAATCAATTGTTGGAAATTTTAATGCAGGAAGATGAAATGGAAGATATTGTCAAAAAATTTGAATCAGAATACAATATCTCTTTAACGAAAGAAGTAATAGGTCAATTGTTTGTATCCTATTTTCAAAAAATGTTTTTCATAGATGAAAAAGTATTTCTGAAGTATACAATGACGGACAGCTATGTAAAGAAATCATATCATTTGTTGGGAGAGTTAGTTGATCAGGTATCAAGAGAGTATAATATTAAAGTAGACAATAAGGACAATCTTATTTGGCATCTGCATAATACGGCACATCTTCATCGCCAGGAATTATCTACAGAGTTTATCCTATTTGATCAAAAAGGCAATACAATCAAGAACTTTCAAAATATTTTTCCTCGATTTGTTTCAGATTTAAAAGACGGGATTCTGCATTACTTACAGAGTTTGGACATTGATAGTAATTCAATGAAAGTCAATCATTTGGCCTATACGTTTATCACCCATAGCAAACACTTAGTGCTAAATCTTTTACAAAATCAACCTAAATTAAAGGTTTTGGTTATGAGTAATTTCGACCAATATCATGCAAAATCAGTAGCTGAGACACTTGCTTACTATTGCAGTAACAATTTTGAGCTGGAGGTTTGGGGTGAATTAGAGTTGTCCGTTGATGCTCTAAAAGAATCACCGTATGATATTATTATTTCTAATTTTATTATTCCACCTATTGAAAATAAAAGATTAATTTATTGCAATAATATTAATACAGTTGCTCTAATCTCCTTACTTAACGCGATGATGTTTATTCGACTAGACGAGTAACTTAGATTATGTTTATAACAAATTAATATCCACCTGCTAAGTGAAGTACGGAACAATACGCAAAAAAGCCTTGGTTTCCCAAGGCTTTTTGTGCCTAAAAAATGCCCCCTACAGTAAGAACGCACTAACGCAACCGAATGTGATTCCTAGCCACTTTAAATACCAAGCTAGGAATTTCTTGAATGGTACTTTGTTCTTTAATCTCCTTTCTGTTCTTATCGTTTTCTCCTTTCATCCCATATCTTCTGAATTTCATCAATCATGCTCGCTTGATATTTGTATGGGCGTGTATCTGTTCTTCTTGCTGCAACCACCACTGGATGGTTTCTAACTTCGCTTTTGTGCCAAGAACTGGTACTCGTTCCAATTGCTTCACACAACTCTTCAGTCGTTATCCACCGTTGTTTACTTCTTGAGTCAATAAACGGTTTAATTAAGCTAACAAATTTTTCAGGATTTCTTTTTACGACTTCAAAAAATATTGGTTCGTAATAATCAAGCGTTTCTCGTTCCATGGTTTCACCTCCCTTTATTTTGTTACTTCTTTCATGAGTTTGTTAGCTTCTTTAATTAACAAGCTCATGGTATTACTATCGGTTTCTTTTTTGCAACTCTCGTTAATATATCCACCTACTCTTTCCTGGTTTTGTTCTTCCACTCGACTAATTCAATAAGTAAAGTTTCTTTCTCAAAGTAGGATAAATAATCTAACGAATCATCTTCTAACCGAACACACCTTCCAGCCTTTAAATCTCTACAAGCATTAGTTCTAACTGTACTGTTGGTTGTTTTTACAGCTTCCTCAACTTCGTCATAGGTAGCAGAAGGATTCTCCTTGAAATATTCCCTAATTTGTTCTGCGTGTGTCATGGTTCTACTCCTTTCATTTTTTCATATTGTTGTAACCTTCTTTCAAACCTATAATTAGAATTAAGAAAGGAGGTGTTTTTATATGGGTAAAAATCAATGGGTTTCTCCTACTTCCGAAGGCAAATGGAAAGTTCATGGAGAAGGAAATTCTAAAGCGACTAAAGTGTTTGAAAATAAATCTCAAGCTGTGGCATTTGGAAAAGGTATTGCTAAAAATCAACAATCTGAATTAATCATCCAAAAGAAAGATGGAAAAATTCAATCTAAAGATAGTTATGGCAACGATCCACTTCCACCAAGAGATACTGAACACTAATCGTATTTAGGGGTAATTCTGACTCTAAAACCTTCTGCACTGTCAACATCATCTGCCGTTATAACAGCAATGGTTTTAGGGTCTTTTTGGTCTGTTTCTACAACAATTTTTGTTATTTCCGATAATGCTTCGACACTCATTTTTATTTCTTCCTTTCTTTTGAATATTTATCTTTTATCAACTTTTAGTTCAAAAAAATGGACTTACTTCTTCGCCGTACTTATTAATAATTGTACGAACTTTTTCCATAGTAAGACCAGCTCCAGCCCCATTAAGACTATGGCAAAGCGTCGCTGTGGTTATCCCTAACAAATCTTGCAACTCTTTGGTTTGACTTCATTAACAATCATTCATGTAATGAATTCTTTATAAAGAGCTCTTTTTCGTTGAGACATTATATCACCTCTTTCAAGAGTTTATTTTTTCGACCTTATCAACACAATATGCGCAAAACTTTTTCACATGTCAAAAACGAAATTGAAAAAAATAAACTTTTTATCGTTTCAGTTGTTTCTTGTTGAAATTAAATATATGATTCACTTGTAAACAATAGAGAAAGGTGATGTTTGGCTTGTCGTTTTCAATCAAAATCAAAGATATAAGATTAAAATATAAATTAAATCAAGAAGAATTTGCCAACAGAATCAATAATTATTCGAGCCTTAAAGACTCCCCAACAAACTTCAATAAAACAAATGTTTCTAAATGGGAAAATGGGAAAGTTGAACCAAGAATGGATACAGTACGTTTGATTGCTTCAACTTTTGAAGTATCCCCTAACTATTTAATAGGTATGTCTGATGAGCCTTATTTTAACGCTAATAATACAGAAGATAAGGATATTCAAAAAGACCTCCAAAAGATGATTGAACAATTAGAAAATGGATTGTATTCAAAAGAAACTGCTGAATATTCTGAAGAAACAAGAGAATTGATTATATCTTCTTTAGAAACCGCTGCTAAATTAGCAAGAATGGAAGCTAAGAAGAAATTCACACCAAATCTATACTTAAAAGAATCTATGGAAATGTTTTAGGATTTGGCGTGATGCTACTCTTCTATCAGGAAAAGTATGAGGATATTCCAGAAACGTTTGATACGTTAAAAGCAACGTTTGGAATAAAAGAAGAAATGAGAAAGTATTATTAGAATTAATATTACTTTTTACGAGTGATTATCGCGTGATTACAAAAATAGAGTATTACTAAAACGTTGATTTTATGCTATAAATAACGATAATTAATCGCGTGAATTTCGTGTTTTTTATATTAAGAATTTTTATGAATGAAAGGGTTTATTATAATGATAAATATTTATTGCGATGAAAGCTGTCATTTAGAAAATGATAACCAACAATCGATGGTTATTGGGGGTATATCTTGCCCAGATTACGCTAGACAAACAGTTTACAATGACATAAAAAATATAAAGATAAAACATAAGATATCTCCTTTTATTGAAATCAAATGGAATAAAGTTTCTATGTCCAAAATTGATTTTTATATGGATCTAGTTAATTATTTTTTTGATAATGAATTGTTAAATTTTAGAGCAATAGTTATCCCTGATAAGTCTATCCTTAATCATAAAAAATACGGTCAGTCTCATGATGATTTTTATTATAAGATGTATTTTTATTTATTGAGAAAGTTACTTGTAAGAAAAGATGAAATAAATGTATATCTAGATATAAAGGATACTAGAAGTAATTATAAAATAAAAAAATTAAAAGAAATTATTAATACACATGCTGATAAAAATGATTTAAAAAGACTAGAAAATATACAACATGTACGTTCCCATGAAAATTCAATTATTCAGTTAACAGATTTTATGATAGGTGCAGTATCTTATAAATGCAGAAAGTTGAATGCTAATCTGGCCAAAAAGCAGTTAATAGAACACATTCAAGAGTTGAGTGAACACGAAATTGATATAACATCTAAATATAGTGAAAATAAGTTTGATATTTTTTCAATAAAACTGGGAGAGTAGATGATGGGAAAGTGCGTAGCTTGTTCAAGTTTGAATACATTAGAACAATTCAATGGTGACTATAAAAAATATGATAAATTTCTTTATAATGAAATTTATTTAGGTGAATTAACGGAAGGAAGCCTTAGATTCAATAATAAAAAAGTTTCTTTTAAAAAACATCCGATTGAATGTGACAAAGAACAAACATATTTTCATCTTACAACTAAATCTACAAATAAAGGAATACCATTATCTGAAAGAGAGCCTGACCTAAGAAGATGTGAACGACTTCATTGGATACGTCCATCGTTGGAAACGGATCATGTAGATTTGTGTGGATTATCTTGTTTTGTAAAATATGTTGAACCATACAAAAATACTGAAAGAACACATCTTTTTAATGAACAAGAAAGATATTTAATTATATTAGAAGAACGGGAAAATTATTATTTACTAATTACTGCCTTTTATATTCATGAAAATCAATATTTACAAAGTACTAAAAAAAGAAGTCAAAGAGGTGCTAATTAGTTTATATAACAAAAAACGCCCCTATGGTAGGGACGTTTTCGTAATCTCCTTCTTCCAATTGGTAGATGAGTCAGATGTATAATATCACAATAGACTATCTAATTTCAAATGAAATGTCAAGAAAAATAATCTTTTGTTTAATATATTATACATCATATGTAAGCAGTTATCAAGATGATTTAATTAAAACACCACACTCTCAATCTTGGCGGATTCAGTGTGGTGAGTTCAAAAATTACCCTAAAATAGGGCTATTTGTTATGCTCTATTTTACCACAAATAGAAAGGTTGGTAAACTATGGCAAGCATTTATAAACGTGGCAAAACTTGGACCTACAAAGTGTATTACGATGACAATGGAAAGCAAAAGGCAGTATCTAAGAGTGGATTCAAAACGAAAGCTGAAGCAAAAGATTCGTCGATATTGCGTGAGAATGAAATGCTGCAGGGGAAGGATTTCGCCAAAGAAAGAATGCTGCTTGCAAATTATATGGAGAATTGGAAGACGTTGTAAAAGGATGGAGCCGTTTCTTTAGGCGTTCCCAAGCGTATAGATATGATCATTAGATATGTTCGAAAAACTTTAACGTCATGCTTAAAGATATAACTCATGATAATTATCAAGCATACATCAACCAATTGGCAAAAGGGTTGTCAACTGAATCTGTTGCTAAATATCACACTTATACAAGCGGTGCAATAAAGCATGCAGTTCAAACCAGAGTTCTTATGTATAATCCATGCGAATTCGTTAAAGTTAAAGGGAATGACGAAAGAGCGTTTACTCAAGAAAGTAAATTTTTGTCTTTCGAAGAATATCAAAGACTGTATGCAGCGTTAATGGATGGTATCAACCCTAGATATCAATCACGATATATTATTCTTTTAGCAATGGTAAGTGGGATGCGTTTTGGAGAATGTTTGGGTTTAACCTGGGATAATTTAGATGTAGAAACGAATACTGTAAAAATCGAAAAAGGATTCGACTCATTACACACAAGAGATTTTACTGACGGTAAAACCAAAAACGCAAAACGAACTATTATCATTCCGAGTAAAGTAATGACATTATTATTCCATCTTCCAAAGGATACAGAAAGAGTATTTCATGACATTACAAATAATGGAGTCAAAAAAACTCTCGATAATACACTAAAAAAAGCGAAAATCGAGAGAAAAATAAGATTCCATAGTTTAAGGCACACACACGCAAGTATCCTATTGTCGCAAGGAGTGCAAGTCGTTTCAGTAAGTAAAAGATTAGGACATGCAAATCCCACAGTAACTATGCAGACGTATGCTCACGTCATTAAAGAATTAAAAGTATCAGACAATGAAAAAATAATAAAGATTTTATCCCACGGAACATCCACGGAACAAAACCTTTAAAAAAGCCTATAAATAACCATAAAAAATGCCCCCTACAGGGCTCGAACCTGTGACCCATAGATTAAGAGTCTACTGCTCTACCAACTGAGCTAAGGAGGCATTTGTACTTAAGGTACTTAATCAGTATACTACCATCCCCATTGTAAATCAAGGGGATTTTCTCGAGAAATTCATATTTCATCAGACAACCGTTTATCAAAACAGCCCTCTAAATTTTCATCAGAGGGCTTTCCTTATTCCAATCCCAGACTCACTTTCAGTCCTTCGTTAATAGTTTGCATAAATTCTGCATCTACTTGTGTAATTTTCTCAAGAATTCGAATTTTGTCAATCGTTCGCAATTGTTCAAGTAAGACAACGGAGTCTCGTTCGAACCCAAATTGGTCTTTTTTGATTTCAATATGCGTTGGGATGTTCGCTTTTGTATTCTTAGCTGTTATGGCTGCTACAATAACAGTTGTGCTAAAGTGATTTCCAACATCATTTTGAATGATGAGAACGGGGCGTTTCCCACCCTGCTCACTACCAATCACTGGAGACAAATCTGCTAAAAAGACATCTCCTCTTAAGATTTTATCAACCATTGATATACTCCCTTTTCACGCGATCAGAGATCATACAAATGACTTCATAAGCAATTGTATCTGCACGTTTAGCTAATTCAATTGCTGTAATTTCCTCTTCTTTGTTTTTCCCTAGAAGAGTAACCTTTGTTCCGACTGGATATTCATGAGGCAAACGAATCATACATTGATCCATACATACTCTTCCAATAATAGGACAGCGAACTCCATCTACAATGACCTCTCCTTTATTGTAGGCGCGAATATACCCATCCGCATATCCTACTGGTAAAGTAGCCACCCATTGAGGCTCTCTAGCGGTATAGGTTGCCCCATAACTCACTGTATCCCCAATTTCTAGTTTCTTCACCTTGACCATCTCAGTTTCCCATTGCAGGGCTGGGTTTAGATGTTCTTCATCTTCAATGCATAAGTCTCCATTAGAAGGATTAATGCCATACAAGCCGATTCCGTAACGGATAATATCACTATCTCCGGCACTATGCCAAATTGCATAAGCAGAATTCGAGCAATGAATGTGAGGAGGTCTTTCTTCCAACTCTCCAATCATACCATTGAATTTTTCTTCTTGTTTTGTTAAATGTGCGGTGTCTTCTTCATCTGCTGTTGCAAAATGGGTAAACATTCCTTCGAACTCGAATGGACCGTTTCGTAAAACAGCCTCAACTTCCGTTAATTCTTTTTCGTTCACGACGCCAATACGACCCATTCCCGAATCTACAGCAACATGTACTTTTAAGGGTATCTCCTTTAATAGTGGCGCAGCTTGCAGGAGCCATTCTACAGAGTCGACCGCAGCAGTAATGTGATTACTTGCTAATAGTGGCGCATCTTCCACTCGGCTTAATCCAAGTATTAAGACAGGTTCCATAATTTCTGCTTCTCTTAAAGCCAAAGCCTCATCTACATTTGCGACACAAAATCCCTGAACCCCTGCTTCTAAAGCAGCTTTGGCAACAGGAATCATACCATGCCCATATGCATTTGCCTTTACAACTGCATAGACTTGTTTGGAGGGGTTTAATTTAGACTTTAGTTTAGAAATATTTTGTTTAATAATCGATAAATCCACTACAACTCTCGTGTTTCGATGGATTGCTTCTAACATGATGATTCATTCCTTTTTTTAATTGGATTCAAGTACGACAACGGCATAGGCATCATGACTCGTATGCGTAATCGATATCCACGTTTGATTAGAATAGCGTTCACATACAAGAACTGGTTTTCCTGTGGCATCATTCAATACTTCAATATCTTGAAATGAAATATGCTGTCCAATTCCAGTCCCAAGTGCTTTGGCATAAGCTTCTTTAGCCGCAAAGCGTCCCGCAAGGAATTCCACTTTTCGTTTAAAAGGGAGCGTATGATATTTTTCCAACTCTTTTGGTGTTAATACTTTTTCCAAAAAAGATTTAGGTTCTGCTACGATTTTTTCAATGCGTGACAATTCTACCGCGTCCATACCAAGTCCCTTAATCGCCATCCGTTTGTCGTCTCCTTCATTATGATTCATTCCTATATTTTAACAAATTTACCATCATTTGTCAGAAATTTGAACAATTCCTAAGAATCCCATAATCCAGACCACAAGATAACTTCACCCATTTTAAGAGAAGACTGTACATCAATAATGCGCTGATTACTGCTTCCCCTAAATTGCAAGGTCAAATCTTTTTTAGCGAGTTCAAATCGTCCATCCACCAAAATATCAATCAAGCTTAATAATTCTAACTTATCTTCTGTTTCTTGCATCAGCTCTTCCCAAGTATATCCTGTCCAAGACCAAATATCCTTGGTATTTCCATAAGCTTTCCGTAGCGCCTTTACTAAAGACAGACAAACTCCTGTATTCAAAAAAGGTTCTCCACCTAGAAGCGTCAACCCTTGGCAATAAGAAGCTCCAACATCTGAAACAATTTGCTCTTCTAACTCTTTAGTATATGGTATTCCGTAATTAAAATTTTGAGCAATCACATTATAGCAGCCTTCACAGGCAAAGAGGCAGCCACTCACATACAGTGAACAGCGTACCCCTTCCCCATCGACAAAATTATACGGTTTGTAACTGGCAATTTTCCCTTTGGAATATTGCTCACTCGTCCACTCCTTTGGTTTTGGATTATTCATCCTCCATCACTCCTAAAGCGTAACGTTCTTTGAGTTTTGGCATATGTTTTACGCGAGAAGAGATTTCCACATGGCGTCCGTGAACCATTGGACGCGCTTGAGGGTTTCCAAGGTATCCGCAAGTCCGTTTTACAACATCACATGTTTGCGGATCATGGTTTTTACATTGTGGACATTCAAATCCTTTAGCAGTTGGCGTAAATTCACCATCGTATCCACATTTATAACAATGATCAATTGGGGTATTCGTTCCAAGATATCCCACTCTATCATATGCATAATCCCATACGGCTTCTAAAGCTTTTGGATTTTGTCGAAGAACTGGATACTCGCAGTAGTGAATAAATCCGCCCGAAGAAAATACTGGATAATCTTTTTCAAAATCAATTTTTTCAAATGGTGTTGGATTTTTACGTACATCGTAATGGAAGCTATTCGTATAATACTCTTTCTCCGTAATATCCGGTACCAAACCAAATTTTTCGATATCGAGTTTGCAGAAACGATCAGTCAAGCTTTCACTTGGAGTCGCATAAACACTGAAATGATAACCGTATTCGTCACCCCATGCATCCGTATGCGCCTTCAACGCTTTTACAATCTCTAGAGTAAATTCCTTCGCCTCTGGGTTTGTTTCCCAGTTTGGACCAAAGAATGCTGTTGCCGCTTCATAAAGTCCAATATATCCTAAAGAAACAGTTGCACGACGATTTCTAAAGAGAAGATCCACTTCTTCCCCCTCCTTCAACCGTTGTCCAAACGCTCCATAATGATACAACACAGGCGCATTATCTCTTTGCGCTTCCTTACAGCGTTCAACGCGGTACGTTAATGCATCCCTACAGATTGCTAGTTTCTCTTCGAAAATTTCCCAGAATTTATCAATTGAGCCTTCCGCTTCTAGCGCAATTCGAGGAATATTCAAAGTAACAACCCCTAAATTCATTCGACCATCGTTCACTTCTTGCCCATTTTCATCCTTCCATCCTTGTAAGAACGAACGGCATCCCATCGGCACTTTAAAACTACCGGTTAATCGAACAATTTGATCATAGTTTAATACATCTGGATACATTCGTTTTGTTGCACATTCTAATGCTAACTGTTTTACATCATAGTTTGGATCCGTTTCTTCTAAGTTTACCCCACGTTTTAGCGTGAATACTAATTTAGGGAAAATCGCTGTTCTCTTCTCTTTGCCAATCCCTTCCATTCTCACTTGCAGGATTGCTTTTTGAATACAACGTTCAAAGCGACTCGTTCCAAGTCCAAATCCCAAAGTTGTAAAAGGGGTTTGCCCTTGAGAGGTATAGAGTGTATTGATTTCATATTCTAATGACTGCATCGCATCATAAATATCTTTTTCTGTTTTTTTCATCGCAAAAGCTTCTTGACGGTCCACTCCATCAATCCACTCTTTTGCATCTGCCAAATGTTTTTGATAGTTTAATTCCGCATAAGGGGCCAATAATTCATCAACTCGATTGGCTGAACATCCTCCATATTGGCTACTTGCGACATTCGCAATGATTTGAGCCATTTGAGCAGTTGCTGTTTGAATCGATTTTGGAGATTCTACCTCGGCATTTCCAATCTTGAATCCAAGGCCTAACATATGTTCAAAATCAATTAAGCAACAATTGGTCAGTGGCATATATGGATGATAGTCTAAATCATGATAATGAATATCCCCTTTTAAATGCGCATTGGCAACATGAGGGGGTAATAGTTTTAAACCAATAATTTTTCCAACTGTACCCGCCGTTAGATCCCTTTGCGTATTAAAAACTTTACTATCCTTATTCGCATTTTCATTAACCACACTTGCATCTTTATTCGTTAATCGAGATAGTGCCCATTGGAAATCCAGTTGATTTTTTCTACGTAAATCACGATCCACTCTGTATGAAATATATGCTTGTGCTAATTCAGATTCCCCATCTTCAATTAAAAAATGTTCAATAATACTTTGAATTTCATAAATTTGAATAGTCTCACTAAATCTTCTAGAAATTTCTTGGAGAACTTCGTCTACGATTCGATTCAATTCCGCTTCTCTTTTAGCATCCATCTCTCCATTTAACTCTGTCTCTGCTTTAAAGATTGCTCGTTCGATTTTCTCCTTTTGAAATTCAACTTCCCGACCATCTCTTTTAGTGACTAATAAGGTCTTCAATTCTTGTACACACATCACAATCCCTCCTCAAAACTCTCGAATCTATTTTATCATGCTGAATTTAAAAATCAACCCCTAAACACAATATATTGTGTTTTGAATCGTTATAATTTATATATATAGTTTTTGCAGTACAAAAAAAACCTCTTCAGTTCTCTTCTGAAGAGGCTTTGTTTTTATTTCATATTTTGGACGGCTTGAACCATTTGGTCCCAACTATTTTCCATATCTTGTACTAATTTTAATTGTGTACGTGCGCGGTCCAGATTTTGTCCTGGACGATTGGTTTGGTAGTAGACATCGCCATTGATATAGTCCGTCAAGAAACGAATCCCTTGTTCTAGCGTAATCACGCGTGCCCCCCAAGGTAAATATTCGAGTTCAGCTTCGGTTAAGATTCCGCTTGTTCCTTCGATAAAGCCTTTCACATATGTTTCGTATAAGTCGAAATCAAAGTTCACTTTTGATAAATCTGGTTCGTCCTCGGCACAATCGTTTGCCCCAAAACGAATGGAATCACCAAAATCAAATAATACTAGCCCTGGCATTACAGTATCTAAATCCACAATGCATAGTGGTTCTTTTGTTTGGCTATCGAACATAATATTATTTAATTTTGTATCATTATGCGTTACACGAAGTGGCAATACGCCTTCATCTAACAAATCATATAGTAAGAAGCAATCTGCTTTACGATTTTGAATAAAGTCGATTTCTGCTTGAACCTCTTTTACTCTTCCTACACGATCTTCTCGGATTGCTTCTTCTAATTGGCGATAACGATTTCGAGTATCGTGGAATTGTGGAATCACTTCTACTAATTGGCTTGCATCGAAGTCATTTAAATCAAAAGCAAATCGTCCAAATGCTTTTGCAGTAATATAAAATTGTTGCGGATTTTCTACTTTATCTAATGAATAACTGTTTTCTACTGAATCATAAATTCGCCAGTAAGATCCATTATCCAAGTTTGCCGTTAAATGCCCCTCTTTGGTGCGAATTACACGTAGCGTTTCACGAGAAGCGTCACGTCCTTCTGCTTCATATTTTTCACGTAGATAGCTTGTTACTTTCTCAATATTTTCCATTAATCCATGTACATTCGGAAAAATATGATGATTAATCGCTTGCAATACATATTGCTTTTCTTTATTTTCATGTGTATGAGTAATTTGATAAGTTTTATTAATTAATCCATTTCCTAAAGGTTGAATATCAACTAGCTCTCCTGGTAGTTCATAATATTCATACGCCACTTTGGCATCCTTTAATGGATTTTCTACAACTGTCATTCCTTTTTCTCCTTTAGCAATTTACAAATAATACATTCCCATTGTACCGCTTCCAAGACTAAAAAGGAAGATATAACGCGAAAAAACTTCGATGATTGAAATGCATTTACAGTTCAAATGTAAGTAGGGGGATTAAACTTGTTTATCCCCTGGAATGTTCATTTAAAAAAGGAGAAAGACCAAGTGCGTTTAAACTCCCCTGGTCTTACTCCCAAAAGAAACCTGTTAGCCTAGATTTCTTTTTCTATAAATTGGTCAATGATTAATGACTAACTTCTTTCCCAGCAATACGTCCAAAAGTGATAATATCCGTAATCGCATTTCCTCCAAGACGGTTCTTCCCTTGGATAACCCCTGTTAATTCACCAGCAGCATATAGCCCTGGGATTGCTTCGCCTTTATCATTCAAAACTTCTGCTTTTTCATTAATCACTAATCCGCCCATTGTATGGTGAACAGAAGGAACGGCTTTTTGAATGTAGTAAGGACCTTCTTCAAGAGATACTAAACCACCACGGTGATGGAAATCTTTGTCATCTTTATTTTTCGCATATTCATTTACTTTTGCGATGGTTTCTTTCAAGTTATTGATATCGATATCGAAGAATTTCGCAGCTTCTTCAATCGTATCAGCTTTCACTAACAAACCTTCACGAATCAACTCATCGTACTCTGCTTTATGCGCTTCTTTTGTTTTCGAAATCGCATCAATCTTATCGTTCCAGATTTGGTAAGTGTATCCACCTGTTTGCGCTAAAATCGCCTTCGAAATAACGTCACGACGGTCTAATTCTTCTACAAATCGTTTCCCTTCTTGGTTCACAAGTATCGCTCCGTCAAAACGTGTATCTGCCAAAAGGGAAATCATACCTGTCTTCGGATTTGCGATTGGGTATGTTTGGATATATTCCATGTTTTTTAATGCTGCTCCTGCTTTTTGAGCCATTACAATCCCATCCCCTGTAGTACCGACAGTATCTGTTGATTTATAGCGTTCGTCATATTCCTTATTGTATTGTTTACGCATTTCGATATTTGAACCGAACCCACCTGTTGTTAATACCACTCCATTAGTTGCAAGGAATGTCACTTCTTTTTTAGTCTTGTCAGTTGCTTTCACACCTGTCACACGACCGTTTGCATCTTGAATTAATTCTTCTGCTTTTACGTTCAAGAAGATTTTAACGCCAAGTTCTTCAGCTTTTGCTTTTAATTTAGACACTAATTCCGCACCAGTATGTCCCTTAGGAATCAATGCACGTTTAAATGAATGTCCACCGAATTGGAATAATTGGTCTGATAAGAACTCAACATGAATATCATCTCTTAACCATTCTGCTGATTCCAATGCTTTCTCTGCCATTAAATGAACGAGTTTAGGGTCCCCAATATTATCTCCACCCTTCATCGTATCATTATAGTATGCTTCTACAGAGTCTCCAGTAATCCCAAGATTCTTTTGTACCCAGTTACCAGGTGCATTCATTTCCCCACCAGAAATCAGAGTATTACCGCCGACCGTTGGCATTTTTTCAACAATTGCGACTGATTTGCCCGCTTCAGCAGCTTCAATTGCGGCACTAAGTCCGGCACCACCAGAACCGACGATCACTACATCAAAAGTTTGCTCAGTTGGGAGTTCACTTTTCTTCGTTTTTGTTTGTGTTGAAGCTACCAGTTTAATCCCTGATTTCGTAATAGCATCTTTGACTGCTGCCAAATACCCTTCGCTTGTTGCACTCGCTCCTGAAACGACATCTACATCAGCAGAGTTTTGAGCGATAATGGCTTCCTTTAGATCTTCATAAACAGGTTCAGATAAGCCTTTGTTTTCACCTTGTTCTATAACCTCAATATTGGTTATTTTTGCGTCTGTGATTGTAACGGCAACTTTAATCTCGCCGTGCTTACCAGTTCCTACTCCTTCAAATTTTCCACTTTGCTTGGCTGTTGAACAACCGAATAAAAGTAGAATCGACAATATACTTAGTAAAAGAACGTTTAAACTTTTTTTCATTTTCCTCACCTTTTCTATTTTGTTATTCCTTTTACAATAATTATTGTAACGCTTTCAGAAATCTTAATAAATACTAAATGAAATATTTCACATAAAAATAATATTTTTCGTCATAAATATTCAGAAACAGAAATGACAAAAACACCTTCAGTAATCATCATGATACTGAAGGTGTTTTTTGTTTCGATTATTTCATTTCTTTTGAGCTTTCCATAATCGCATCAATTAAGCCATATTCTAAGGCTTCTTGTGCAGTCATGTAGTTATCACGATCTGTATCTTTTTCGATACGTGATAATTTTTGGCCTGTTTGTTTTGCCAAGATTTTATTTAAACGTTCACGTGTTTTTAGGATTTGACGCGCTGCGATTTCGATTTCTGTCGCTTGTCCTTGCGCTCCTCCTAAAGGTTGGTGGATTAAGATTTCAGCGTTTGGTAATGCGAAACGTTTGCCTTTTGCTCCAGCTGTTAGTAGGAATGAACCCATTGAGGCTGCCAGCCCCATCGCGATGGTTTGAACGTCTGCTTTAATGAAGTTCATTGTATCGTAGATGGCTAAACCAGCTGTTACGCTTCCCCCTGGAGAGTTGATATACATGTAAATATCTTTCTCAGGATCTTGTGCATCTAAGAAAAGTAATTGCGCGATAATCGCATTCGCCATGTCATCTTGAATGGGTCCGCTCACCATGATAATACGGTCTTTTAATAAGCGTGAATAAATGTCATAAGCACGTTCTCCACGTGAAGACTGTTCAATAACTGTTGGAATTAAATTCATACTACTTCCTCCAAATCTAATATTTGTTTAAGTCTACTGCTATAGTCAATAAAGGTCAATTTATATGCTTGCTAATTAATAAATCTAAAAATCTTATCCCAAATTTCTTTAGAAAAAATATCGAGCGGATTTTTACCTTCGCCAAGAACTGCATATCCAATCATTAAACCAAGAGCAAACAAGATGATGGCAATGACAAGGAAAACTAAAATACGCAATAAAGCAGTAAATAGTAAATGTCGACTATTCTTTAATTGTTCTTTCATGATTCTTCTGTCCTTTCATCATCAATCATATGTGCGGTTGGATTCATTACCACTTTCTTCGCACTAAAAATTCTACGGATTGCAGCAAAAATGCCTCTTTCAGATTTAATTCGATTTAATAAAATTCCTGTTCCAATTGCTACGCTTTGAAGTGGATTTTCTGCAATCATGACTGGAACCTGAAGTTTTTCAGAGAGCATGCGATCAATCCCATTAATCAAGGCACCTCCACCAGTAACCATCACACCACGTTCGATAATATCTCCAGCTAATTCTGGAGGAGTAGCCTCTAGAACAAGTCTTGCTTCTTCTCCAATAGTATCTAACATTTCTTTTAGGCAATGATAGATTTCATTCGTATAAATTGTAACCGTCTTTGGAAGTCCTGTTGTCATATCTCTTCCTTTGACAATCATATCAGATTCATTTTCTACTTCCACTGCACTTCCAAGAGACATTTTAATCGCTTCAGCAGTTCGTTCTCCAATGATTAATTGATACTTGTCTTTAATATATTCGGAAATCGCAAAGTCCATATTGTCCCCAGCTAATTTAATCGAGCGACTTGTCACAGTTGAACCCATCGATAGAACGGCAATATCACTCGTTCCTCCACCAATATCAATCACCATATTTCCAATTGGCGAGAAGATATCGAGTCCAACTCCAACCGCAGCCACTTTTGGTTCTTCTTCTAAATAGATATTTCTTCCACCACATTTAATCGCCGCTTGAATAATCGCCTTTTGTTCTACAGTCGTAATATTAGTTGGCGTGCAAATTAAAATATCGGGTTTTGAAAACCAGCTATTTAAATTTAATTTTTGCATGAATAATTCTAATAATTGTTCAGTAACCGCAATATCCGCTATTACTCCGCCTTTTAATGGATGATGAACATTGATTTCTTTTGGAGTACGTCCTACCATTTGATATGCTCGTTCTCCGACTGCAATCACTTCTCCAGTACGCTCATCTAAAGCAACTAACGAAGGTTCATTTAATATAATCCCGCGATCTTTTAGAAAGACTAAAATATTCGCAGTTCCTAAGTCAATACCAATGTCTCGAAGCATGAAAGTCTCCTCTCTTATAAATATTTCTTTGTTTTAAATCCGTTTTTAAAAAGTACTAGAATATATGAGCCTACTAAAAATGCGGCTGCTAATCCTAAACTATACTGAATAACACCTAAAATTCCATATTTATCAACATTCAAAAAGAAATAAGGGAACGGTCCATCGGGGTTATTTCCAATGGGAATTCGTGTAATTAACGCAATCGCAACAGAAATAATTGCATACGCCAATGGTAAAATCGTCCATACAAACGGATCCCACCACTTATAACAATGCCCTTTATCAAAAAGTGCCCAATCTAACAATGCTCCATAAGGAACAATATAATGCACTAGAAAATTTTCTATCGTCCAAAATTCTTCAGGTGTTTTTAAAGGAGCTAGCATGAAGTGATATACCAGTCCAGTTAGAAGAATCGCAACGGTCATTCCACCTTTTAAACGAATATCCCACTGACTCCAATGGCCTTCCTTACGGTATTTTAACAGTAAGGTTATTAGAAAAATAACTACTAGTAAATTAGATTGATTGGTGTAATAGCGAATAGAATGCCATCCGTGGAGAAACATCTCCATTAAGAATCCCACTAAAGCACATGTAGCAATGACTCCTTTAGAAATTAAACTTAGTTTCAAAAATTTTTCTTTGTTCATTCCATTCCTCTTTCTAAAGACACTAATTCTCCTTATTATAGCATAAATGCCACAACAGTCGGTATTAATAGCCTAAACAAAAAAGGGCCGGCGCTCGCCAACCCTTATTAGTAAAATAGATTAACTTCTTCGATGATTGATTAAATCATGCGGACTCACTACTGGAGTCGCATTCACCCATCGTGCAAAATTACGAAGTGGAATATACAGAATATAATAAATCACGATATTGAGCATTAGCGTCGCCCCTAATCGTTCCACTAAAAACTCGTTCCACCCCATGCTGACAACGCCTCTTAACGCATATACGAAGTATACAGAAACTTCTGTCAAACTTAAGAAGAACACTAATGCTAATCCTAACGTAAATGGATTTTGCAAAATATTTGTACGTACTAAACGAATCACTCGCACAATCACTGCAAATATTCCCATATAGATTCCTAGAATACCTGCATAATAACTATCTACCAAAAATCCTGCAATCACTGAAAACCAAAACATCGCCTTATGGTCAATCATAAAATTCAGCAATACAACTGCAATGACAATAATTCTTGGCGTTAAACTATAGCCAGAACGCAAAAATAAAGTTGAAAAATGATTCGTCAATACACCGTCCACTAGGAAAGCAAGAATGAAGACAAACAATACCCAATAAACTCTTCTGGAGTTACGCATTATTGCCCCTCACTTTCGCTTGTACGAATGACTACTGTTACATAACGAACATCATTCGTATCCGCCGCTGGACGAATTTTCACTTCTTTATACAAGCCAAAACGGTCCATCGCCACTTCTTCAACCGTTCCGATATATAGCGAGTTTGGAGAAATGCCCCCAAGACCACTCGTCACAACCTTATCCCCTACTTTAATATCCTGAGTAGCTTGAATTTGGCTCATAACAAGCATATTTGTCTTTTCGTCATATCCGGTAATGGTCCCGTAGATTGGTTCTTTTTCATTTTGAATCATCGCCGCAACACGAACTAAAGTATTATCAGCATTCGATAACAAGGCAATACGTGCGCTTGTAGGATTCACATCTAAAACTTTTCCTACTAAACCATTATCACTCATTACCGACATTTGAGGTTGGATTCCATCATTTGATCCTTTATTAATCGTAATCACATCACGCCAAGTATCCGGATTACGCGCAATGACCGTAGCATTCACTAATGTATAATCATTCAGCGTATCTTGCAACTTCAGCGTTTCTTTCATTTTTTGGTTATCACGTTTTAACTCATTCAATTGAACCTCTAATTCATGAATGGTATCGATTTTTTGTTTTAAGGATTGATTCTCTTGATACGTATTTGATAAATCACCCACACTATCAATAAAATCATTAATACTATTTGCTGGATAAGAGACTAATCTTCCAAGAATATTGGTTACATCATTAACACCTTGAGTCACGATATTACTTCCGTAAGTAACGGAATACATGATTAATGCTAATGCAACAATGATTCCGATTACCCAACCAATTAGTTTCTTATTTGAAAAAATTGGATTCACATCATCACTCCTCTATAAAATTTTTCAACGGACTCTATTTTTTCATTAATGATGGGTTCGCTAGAATAGCTCCTGTTCCTAATGCCACACAATCTAGTGGGTCATTGGCAACAAACGCTGGCACTTGCGTTTCCTTCGAAATCATCTCTGCAAGATGACGAAGCATCGCTCCACCACCTGTCAGAACGATTCCATGATCAATAACGTCCGCAGAAATTTCTGGCGGTGTTTGTTCTAACACATCTTTAACAGCATCTAAAATTTGATGAATAATCTCACTCATCGCAATTGCAATTTCTTTAGCGGGAACTTCTACTACTCGTGGAAGACCTGTTACCATATCACGTCCACGAACTTGCATACTTCCTTGCGCTTTTTCGACAGAAGCAGACCCTAATTGAATCTTAAGTTCCTCTGCTGTACGCTCTCCAATCAGTAGATTATACGTTTTACGAACGTGCTGGACAATAGCTTCATTGAGCTCATCTCCACCAACGCGAATCGAACGACTATTCACGATTCCTCCTAAAGAAATCGTTGCTACGTCCGTTGTTCCTCCACCAATATCTACAATCATGCTTCCTGTTGGGTCTGTAATTGGTAAGCCCGCTCCTACTGCTGCTGCAAAAGGTTCTTCCACAACATAGGCTTCCTTCGCTCCAGCATATTTAGTAGCATCTAAAACAGCTCTTTTTTCAACGTCTGTAATTCCGCTTGGTACACAAATAATGACCACTGGTTTAAAAAATGAGCGGCCAACAATCGATTGGATGAAATATTTTAACATAGCAGTTGTCGTATTATAGTCTGCGATTACACCATCTTTCATTGGGCGTAATGCTACGATATTTTCAGGCGTTCTCCCAATCATTTCGAAAGCCGATTTCCCTACTGCGATAATTTCTTCTGTAACGATATTTTTTGCAACAACGGAAGGTTCACGTGTGACAATTCCTTCATCTTCAAGATAAACAATCGTGTTAGCTGTTCCTAAGTCAATTCCGATATTTTGTGCTTTAAAATTAAATGCAACCACACTACTTCCTCCTTCAGTAATTCTTCTACAGACCAGGCTGTAAGAATTCTATTCTAGTATATCAGAATTTGGCACTTTATTCTTGTTTTTTATAGCTTTTTAGAAAACTTTTTTATTTTGAAATATTAAAGCGGTTTCTGTAATCTGTTGGTGATTTTTACATCCGAAAGTTTCCAAAATTTAAATAGATTTTACGAAATAAAAAAAGAACCAAACAACATAAAGTTGCTTGATTCCTTTCTCTTTTTCCACTCGTCTGGCAAGGCGAGCAATTAATTTAGTAAATCCATCTATTCAGATAATGAACTAGTTAAATCTCTTTTTGCCATTTGAAGCTACCATGACAACACCTAAACCTAATAATGCCAATCCAGCTAATAGTGTTCCTTGTTCAGAAACACTACCAGTATTTGGTAAGTTTGGTTCATTTGGTTTTTCAGGTTCTGTTTGGTCTGTGATGACTAATTTGCCATCTTTGTACTCTACAGAATTTCCGTTAGCATTTAACACTTCAATCGTTCCATCAAAGTTCACTTTGAAAGTGATATCTGTTACTGCTAAGTAGCCTGTTGGTGCTGCTTCTTCATGGAATGTATA
>NZ_KV786419.1:43725-44431 GCF_001806915.1 Granulicatella sp. HMSC30F09
TTTGTTTCAACTTTGTTTTCTTCACCTTTAGAGTCTTTTTCACCAACATTTGTTACCGTTACAGTTCCATCATAGTTCACTTTGAAAGTGATATCTGTCACCTTAAGGTATCCTGTTGGCGCTGCTTCTTCATGGAATGTATATGTTCCAGGCGTTAAGTTTAATTCTTTAGACTTATCCGCTTCTGAAGTCCAGCTTGCTACTGGTGTTCCTTCTGCTTTGTCACCTTTGAAGATCTTGATTTTAGCTCCCTCAATTTCTTTTCCAGCAATATTTACTTTACTGAACGTTACTTTACGAGGTAAATCATCATCTTTATCGGTTACTGTCACTGTTGAACCATTTGTTTCAACTTTGTTTTCTTCACCTTTAGAATCTTTCTCGCCGACTTTTGTTACGGTCACTGTTCCATCATGGTTTACTGTGAACGTAATGTCTGTTACTTTGAGGTATCCTGTTGGTGCTGCTTCTTCATGGAATGTATATGTTCCAGGCGTTAAATCTAATTCCTTAGATTTTCCTGCTTCTGATGTCCAGCTTTCTACTGGAGTTCCTTCTGCTTTGTCACCTTTGAAGATCTTAATTTTAGCGTCTGCGATTTCTGTTCCGCCTAAGCTTACTTTGCTGAAAGTAAGCTTACGTGGTAAATCATCATCTTTATCGGTTACTGTCATTGTTGAACCATTTGTTTCAACTTTGTTTTCTT
>NZ_KV786419.1:44451-58754 GCF_001806915.1 Granulicatella sp. HMSC30F09
TTTCCTGCTTCTGATGTCCAGCTTTGTACTGGGTTACCTTCTGCAGTTTCGCCTTTGAAGATTTGAATTTTAGCATCCGCAATTTCAGTTCCGCCTAAGTTTACTTTACTGAATGTAATCTTACGTGGGAGGTCATCGTCTTTGTCAGTGATTTTAAGAGTTGAACCTTTAGCTTCTACTTTATTATCTTCACCTTTAGAATCTTTCTCGCCGACTTTTGTTACGGTCACTGTTCCATCATGGTTTACTGTGAACGTAATGTCTGTTACTTTGAGGTATCCTGTTGGTGCTGCTTCTTCATGGAATGTATATGTTCCAGGCGTTAAATCTAATTCCTTAGATTTTCCAGCTTCTGATGTCCAGCTTTCTACTGGATTACCTTCTGCTTTGTCACCTTTGAAGATCTTAATTTTAGCGTCTGCGATTTCTGTTCCGCCTAAGTTTACTTTACTGAAAGTAATCTTACGTGGGAGGTCATCGTCTTTGTCAGTCACTTTAAGTGTTGAGCCGTTGGCTACTACTTTATTATCTTCACCTTTAGAATCTTTCTCGCCAACTTTAGTTACCGTCACTGTTCCATCGCTGTTAACTGTGAAAGTAATATCCGTTACTTTAAGATATCCTGTTGGCGCTGCTTCTTCGTGGAATGTGTATGTTCCAGGCTCTAAATCTAATTCCTTAGATTTTCCTGCTTCTGATGTCCAGCTTTGTACTGGATTGCCTTCTGCAGTTTCACCTTTGAAGATTTTGATTTTAGCATCCGCAATTTCAGTTCCGCCTAAGTTTACTTTACTGAAAGTAATTTTCTTCGTACTTGGAGGAGTCTTTCTATTTTGGACTTCGCGAGTTACAGCTTTATCCGTTCCAAAATCAGTTGGATTAATTTTAATCTCCGTAGTTAACTTATCATATCCTGCCGGAGCTTCAATCTCACGAATCGTATAACTATCACGTAATAATTGATTTACACTAGCATTTCCATCTGCTCCTGTAGTAAGTGTTCCAACAACAGCTTGGTTACGGTCACGAACTACTTCAAATTTAGCGCCTTGTAAAGGTTGGCCAGCTTCATCCACTTTATGAATGTTAATTGTGAACACATACCCTTCTGCAACCCCACCTGCGATTTGATAGGCACGAGTACTCGTAGATTGGTCAGTTAGTCCACCGTTATAATTCATATTGGCTTTGTTAGTAATAAGTTCTCCATCAACTAAATCATAATTTGCCTTAGCACGATACTCAATCATATAACCAAAGCCAGTAGTATCTCCTAATGGAAGTGTAAATCCATCTCCCGTAGCATTTGGAACAAGTTTACCTTTGAAAGTATTTGTTGAATCTTCAAGAACCTCATATTTCCAGTCTCCATTATTCCAACGCCAATTTACTTTATAGATTTTAAATGTGTCAGGTAAAAACTGCATATTTGGAGTTGTAAACTTATCCGTTATAGTTACATCTCTATAATTTTCCATATTACGGTTAACCGTAATGTTATATCGAATCACATTTTTTTCGTCTTTTTCATATTGGAAAGAGCTCTTCTCAATTTTTGAGTCATATTGTCCTGGAGGTCCATTATAACGAACCTTTCCTGCAAATAGAACATTATGTCCTACTGTTACGTTCACATTCACTTCTTTTCCTTCAGTCACAACATCATGATCTATACGAACATAAACGAAAAACTTTCCGTGAACACCTGACTTATTCTCTACAAAGTTCGTATAAGTCAAAGTGATTGTTTTACTTGCTGCATCTAAACTACCCGTAGCTACAAGATTTCCGTCTCCATCACGTAATTCAATATCTGATGAGTTTGAAAAAGCAATCTCAGATGGTAAACGGAGGGTTGTCGTATCTCCAGCATGCACTTTATTATCTGGCAAAGTAAAGTTTGCAGAAAGTCTAAACTCTTGCCAAATATCTAATCCTTGAGTCAAAGGATTACCAGATTTATTTTCAACACTAACACTGGTAATCACATCATTATACTCTGTGGCGTGCACTTTAGTAAGAGCAACGAAGGGTTGGATAAAGATCCCTAAACAAAGAACAATGATTTGAAACAAAGATCGTAATTTCTTATTCATACATTCTTCCTTCCTTTCTAAATATTCAATTGTAAATGTACAATGTAATTTTTGCTAATCCATTCCCAAATTGTGTGCTTTCCATTTTTTAGTGAATTTCGTAGCATTCTTTACCATTAAAATTTATCATAAATTTGATAAAATTTCTATAAAAACCAATTGAATTTTCACATAATTTTTAGGTAATATTTAGTTTTTTCCTGATAAATCATTAGGTATCTAAAAGAAAGTGCTGTCAAAAAATTGTGGGAAAATTTCCCGTTTTTCTTCAATCACCATAAGTATTATTACTGTCATTTTTTGACCCAAAAATCACTGACTAAACAAGTCATTCTAACTTTTTAATCATTGGAATTTATGGTTCCAGCAAAAACTATTAAGAAAAATAAAAAACCACCGGAAAACCGGTGGTATCATCGTTTAAACTTAAATTATAGTTTAACTACGTTAGCTGCTTGTGGTCCACGAGCGCCTTCTTCAACATCGAATTGAACTGCTTGTCCTTCTTCTAATGTTTTGAATCCTTCTGATTGGATTGCTGAGAAGTGTACGAATACATCGTTTCCACCTTCACGTTCGATAAACCCAAAACCTTTTTCTGAGTTAAACCATTTTACTGTACCTTGTTCCATGAACATTTCCTCCTTGTGCCATAGCACTTGTTTTTCATATTCTTGCTAATGGTTCGAAAGGAGTAAATCTTTACACTATTTCTATACCTAACAAAAACACAAGTTCAGTATACCATCTACGAAACCTTTTTACAAGAGGATTTCCGAATTCGGATAGAAATTTTATGAACAATTGAAGTTTTATGCGTTTTTTCCGAATGCTTTCCTTATTTTTCACGTTTATTTTTCGTGAAATCTGAAATTCTTCATTTTCTTCAATTTTCATCTTTTCAAGAAAAATGAAATAATCATTTTATTTTTACAATACTCCGATTTCTTTCAAAGAAATAAAATGCTCTCCCCCCACAATAAAATGATCTAGAAGTTCAATCCCCATTAATTCCCCACAATCCATTAGTCTTTTGGTAAAATCAATATCTGCTTGAGACGGTTCAGGATTCCCACTCGGATGATTATGTCCAATGATGACACGTGCTGCTGAATATCTCACTGCTTCCCGAAAGATTTCTCTTGGATGAGCAACCGCACTATTTAATCCACCGATGAAAATCATTTTCTTTTTTATTACTTCATTCTTAGTATTCAAATAGAGCGCTACAAGATGTTCTTGATAGGCATCTTTTAACTCTTCTACAATCCACTGCCCCGCCATTTTAGAAGACGTGATTTTTCCTAGTTTCATCTGAGAAGCTTTGTTTAGTCTGGCTCCTAGTTCAATGGCCGCCTTTAGTTCAATGGCCTTTGTTCGTCCAATCCCATTAATGTGCATGAGTTCGTCCAAACTTGCCATCTTTAATGAATGTAAATCTTCAAAAGTATTCAAAACTACAATGGATAATTGTAATACATTCAAATCTTTAGAACCTGTCCTTAGTAAAATAGCTAATAATTCATGGGTTTCAAGCACTTTAGCGCCATACCGTTCGAGGCGTTCTCGTGGCATGGCGCTTAAAGGCACTTCTAATAATCTCGATTCAATCATTGTGACACTCCCTCTTTATTTTCTCTACAAAGAGTTACGATGTCTACTCTTCTTTAGGCTTACGGTTGTTCCACCAATGACGAACTTCGGCGATAAAATACAATGAGCCCGTCACCCATAATTCGCTCTTATCATCTATCGAGCAGGCAAACCGTTCGATGACGCCTTCAAAGCTTTCTTCAAAGGAAATCTTGGGAGAATCTAAGTACGCTTCCACGTCACTTCTAGCTATCGACAGGCCTCTTGAAGGATGGAAACTCGTTAAGATGATGTTCACATCTGGAAGAGCTTCTTGTAATCTTGCAAGCATCTGTTGACTATCTTTTCGAGTAAGCGCACTAAATAAGAGTGTCTGTTTCTTGCCAAAGCGTTCCGTCATGTTTTGTAAGAGTCGCTCGATGGCCGGCAAATTATGAGCACCGTCAATGATAATAAGTGGCGTGTCTTGCAACACTTCCATGCGTCCTGGCCATGAAACGACAGGGAGGGCTGCTTCGATGAACTCAGCCTGCATACTTCTTCCCGTTGCTTCCATCCATGATTGGAACGCTCGAATTGCAACGCTCGCATTTTCCTTCTGGAAGGCTCCTTGGAGAGCTAGCTGCTTCAGCGAAATCGTGAGTGAGGAATCTTGATACGAATCTTCAATTAGAAAGAAGGCTTCGCCAAATGCCTGCACAGCTGCGCCTTTTTCGCTAGCAACCTCATGAATTACATCCATACATTCACAGCTGACTGGCCCAACGACCACTTGTTGCCCAGATATAATAATCCCTGCTTTTTGCGCGGCAATTTCTTCTAACGTGCTTCCAAGTAAGTCTTGATGGTCCAACCCAATCGTCGTAATGACGCTGACGAGTGGATGGCCGACATTTGTATTATCTAATAGACCGCCAATCCCCACTTCAATAATCGCAAGGTCGACGGCTTCCTGTTGAAAGACAACAAACATCATCGCCGTTAATATCTCGAAATAGTTAAAGGCTCCCCACTCTTCGAATAAGCGGTGTTCCACCTCTCTTATAACCGATGCGGCATGCCAGAACGGATCTTCTTCAAGAGGCACTCCGTCTAGCTGGATCCGTTCTCTAATACTGTCCATATGCGGTGAAGTGAATGTCCCTACTCGCAATCCATGCGCCTTCGCAAAGGCCGTAACCATCGCAGCTGTGGACCCTTTTCCATTCGTCCCAGCAATATGAATACTCTTCAATTCACGTTCTGGATTTCCAAGTGCTTCTAGGATAGCCTCCATGCGGTACAATCCATGTTTGCGAGGAATAGTCTCGCTCTTTTTTAACCACTCTTGAATCATTCACTCACCTCCTGTTTTCCTCATTTATCATAACAGAAAATTGCCCACCGGAACATACAAAAGAGAGCGCATGACACTTCATACGCTCTCTGCGCCGTTCAAACGGATTAGATTTTCTTCAATGTTGCGATACGTTCTAACACTGCTTCACGTTGTGCTTGATAGTCCGCACCTTTTGCACGTTCAGCTTCAACAACCGCTGCAGGAGCTTTTGCCACAAATTTCTCGTTCGATAATTTCTTCTCGACACGATCCACTTCTTGTTGCAATTTCTCTGCTTCTTTTTCAAGACGAGCGATTTCGTCTTCGATGTTGATTAAACCTGCTAATGGCAAGTAAATTTCAGCACCTGTGATAACTGAAGTTACCGCATCAGATGGCGCTTCAACGTCTTCACCATACACGAATTCTTCTGGATTTGAGAAGCGTGCAATGTAAGATTCGTTTTCTTTCAAGACAGCGTAGTGCGCTGCGTCGCTTACTTTCGCAATGATGTTAATTGGTTTTGATAATGGTGTGTTCATTTCGTTACGAACCGTACGTACTGAGCGGATGAAGTCCATTAAGAATTCCATTTCTTCGGCTGCTTTTTCGTCCATTTGTTCTGGGTGAACCGTTGGGTAAGTTGCTACTACTAATGATTCCCCAACGTGAGGAACAGATTGCCAGATTTCTTCTGTAACGAAAGGCATGATTGGGTGTAATAGACGTAATGTGTTATCTAATACATATACAAGAATGCTACGTGTTGTTAATTTCGCAGTTTCGTCATCCCCTGCTAATGTTTCTTTCGACATTTCGATATACCAGTCACAGAAATCATCCCAGATGAAACGATATAGGAGACGTCCTGCTTCACCGAATTCGAATTTCTCGAAGAGTTCTGTCACTTTGCCAATCGTTTGATTCAAGCGTGTTAAAATCCATTTATCCGCAAGAGTCTTCTCACCAGTGATATCCACTTGGTCCGCTGTTAAGTCACCCACGTTCATTAATGCGTAACGGCTTGCGTTCCAAATCTTGTTGATGAAGTTCCATGCAGCATCCATCTTGTCTGTTGAGTAACGAACGTCTTGCCCTGGAGCAGAACCGTTTGCTAAGAACCAACGAAGCGCATCGGCACCATATTGCTCGATCACTTCCATTGGGTCAACCCCGTTTCCAAGAGACTTACTCATCTTTCGTCCTTGGCTGTCACGAATCAATCCGTGAATTAAAACGTTCTTGAATGGACGTTTCCCTGTAAATTCTAACCCTTGGAACATCATACGGCTTACCCAGAAAGTAAGGATGTCGTATCCTGTTACAAGTGTGTTTGTTGGATAGTAACGTTTGTAGTCGGCTGCATCTTCGTCCGGCCAACCCATTGTTGAAAATGGCCATAACGCAGATGAGAACCAAGTATCTAATACGTCTGGATCTTGTGTCCAGTTTTCGCTGTCGCTTGGAGCTTCCATGCCTACGAATACTTCGCCTGTTTCTTTATGATACCAAGCTGGAATTTGATGTCCCCACCATAATTGACGTGAAATTACCCAGTCGTGAATGTTTTCCATCCAACGTAAGTACGCATCATTGAAACGTGGTGGGTAGAAGTTTACAGTATTGTCGCCTTCCGCACGTTGCGCATTGATGGCTTGCTCTGCCAACGGTCCCATTTTCACGAACCATTGTTTTGAAAGACGTGGTTCAACGACGACATCTGTACGCTCTGAGTGACCAACGCTGTGTAAATGTTTTTCGATTTTCACAAGAAGGCCAGCTTCTTCTAAATCTTTCACGATAGCTTTACGCGCCGCAAAACGGTCCATGCCTTCGTATTTACCGGCTAACTCGTTCATCGTCGCATCATCGTTCATCACGTTAATACGAGGTAAGTTATGACGGTTCCCTACTTCAAAGTCGTTCGGGTCGTGCGCTGGAGTGATTTTTACAACCCCTGTTCCGAAATCTTGCTCCACGTATTCGTCAGCGATAATTGGAATTTCACGGTTCATTAACGGCAAGATCACTGTTTTCCCGATAAGCTCTTGATAACGTTCATCGTCTGGGTGAACCGCAACAGCTGTATCTCCAAGAAGTGTTTCTGGACGAGTTGTTGCGATTTCTAGGAATCCACTTCCGTCTGCTAGAGGGTAGTTCATATGATAGAACGCGCCTTCTACGTCTTTATGGATAACTTCGATATCAGATAATGAAGTTTTGGCTTTAGGGTCCCAGTTGATGATGTACTCACCACGGTAGATTAAGCCTTTTTCGTATAAAGTTACGAAGACTTTCTTCACGGCGTCAGATAACCCTTTATCTAATGTGAAACGCTCTCTGCGGTAGTCGACAGAAATCCCCATTTTTGCCCATTGTTCACGGATATGGCTGGCATATTCTTCCTTCCATTCCCATGTTTGTTCAAGAAACTTCTCACGGCCAAGGTCATAACGAGACAAACCTTCTCCGCGTAATTTTTCTTCTACTTTTGCTTGAGTTGCAATCCCCGCATGGTCCATTCCTGGTAACCATAAAGTGTCGAAACCTTGCATACGTTTTTGACGGATAATCATGTCTTGTAACGTTACGTCCCAAGCATGTCCTAAGTGTAATTTCCCTGTTACGTTTGGTGGCGGGATAACGATTGAATAAGGTTCAGCGTTTGGATCTTCGTTTGGATGGAAGACGCCTGAATCAACCCACCATTGATATTTACCAGCTTCAACTTCTTGTGGTTGAAACTTAGATGACATTTCTTTAGCCATTGATTTTCCTCCTTGTATCTTGTTTGTGTCCAATAAAAAAATCCTATGAAGACACTCTCCATAGGACGATTAAATTCGTGGTACCACCTAATATTCGCGTAAAAATTCATTACGCCTCGATGTTGGTAACGAAGTGTCGTCTCCGTACTCTATTACTGCATTTCGTAGAGTAAGCTCACAAGCTACCTTCAAATGAATATGCTAGGAAGTTGCACCAAGTCTTCCCTCTCTCGTAAACAAAGTCATTTTACTCCTCTTGTTCATCGCTCTAATATACAAAATATTCTACCATTCAAACCCGATGCTTGCAACAATATCGCGCTATCTTCTACCTCACATTCCCACTAGACACACCTTGATCTGCATCTTCTGGAATCCACCAATCCAAAAACTCTTTGATGGACCAATCCCAGAAATCCCATTCGTGTCCGCCGAAGTACTCTTTATACGTTAGCGACACTCCTTGTTCTTTCAAAAAGCTGCTATAGCTACGATTGCCTTCCAAAAGCCAATCTTCCGTACCACATGCCATAAAAATTGAGAGCGCGTCCTTACGCTCCATTGTTTGGACGGCATGATACAACTGATTGCCTTCCGCTACAAAGGTCTCCTCATCTTTGAAGACCGCCTCCAAAAAGCTTTTTCTTAAAAAGAACGGTGCTTCTGGAATCTCCTCAGGTGGAAGTGCCTGTCTCTTAATCGCGCTAGAGAACGCCCCAATCACGCTAAAGGTGTCGGGATATTTGATGCCGTTTCGAAGTGCCCCGTATCCACCCATCGAAAGCCCGGCAATGCCTAAGTCTTCCCGTTTTCGAGAAATAGGAAACATGCGACGTGAGATTTCTGGAAGCTCCACCCCGATGAATTCTCCATAGTTTGTATAGTTCCACGGTTGGTCTACGTAGAAATGATTTTCCCCCGAAGGCATAATCAAGACGAGATTTTTCTCTTTTGCGTATCGAAGAATTCGCGTCTGGTTGACCCAGTCCTGTTCGCTGCCTAATACTCCGTGCAGTAACATCAACGCTTTGTACGGCCCTTCGGAAAGATACTGATTATTAAAATCCACCGCATCGCTAGGTAAGTAGACTGACAAGGGGATTGTTCTCATTAATGTTTTTGAAAAGAATGAAACGTGTAAAAGTGCCATAGGACACCTCCGTTAAATGATTATTTTTTTAAATATCGATTCACTACTGGCACTAACCCAAAGATAAACGACAATTGAACGACGGATTTTTGCCAAGGCTCCCATTGCTCAAATCCAAAAAAATGATTCATGATGAGGAAAAAGGCAGTAGCAGCTACCATCCCAATAAAGACGACAACTAATCCGTGATTGAGCCTTTTGAACTTATCTGGATTATCCCGATTTACCCAAGTATAAAAGGCAAGCCTACTAACCATCACACTCAAAAAAAACAGTGCGATATCTCGACGAAATACTAGCTGATAGATTGCATTTGCGCAACTAGTGACCCCAAACGCAATGGTGACAATTTCTCTAGCTTTTTGACTCATTTCCAACAGCCCCTCTCCCTAAAAACGGATTCCTGAATTTATCTTTATTATACTGCTCCACCAGCGTTTTTACTATACTTGCTCGTAAAAAAGAACCCAGCATCGCTGCTAGGTTCGGCTGGTTTAATTAATTTTTGTGGCACATAACGGATTACTGTTTCAAGAACTTATCTAACTCTTCATAAGTAAAACCACCACCAAATTCATATTTCCCGTCTTTTTTTATAATAGTGAATTTCATTCTCAAGTTTTCATTCCCGTTAATCAAAAGCTCAGAATTAAGGCCCCTATCCTCTACAGATGGCATTTTATCCACATTAACCTTGTAAGAACGAATTTTCCCCTTCTCAGTAAATGCCTATGGATCCAGCTTTAGAAGCTCCTCTTTTATCAAAGCTACTATTTCTGGCCTCTTCATTTCTTCGTCTCTAAGATAATCATCCGCCTCTCTAGAAATAGAATAGCTGTTAATTTGATAATTTTCCGATTCCTTATTCTTGTCCTCAAACCTCCCAGTACTCTCTTTATTACTGATGAGTAAGCCTATTCTTAAATCGGGATTCCCATTTATCGATATTTCAGCTTCAATTCCAAACCCCCATGAATTCAGTTGGGTTTTATCATAATCAATTTCATATGATTTGATGATATTGTTTTCGCTAACACCTCTATCACTAGTATCTTGATTTCTAATCTTTTTATCACTAACAACTATTCCATTAGGTTCTCTGATAATATTATTCTCTAAACTTCTTAGGGCTTTTTCAATGACTGCAATGACTTCTGGCTTCTGTAACTCTTCTCGAATATATACTTTCTCCCGATATTTCGAAATTAGTACTATGGCGACATATGATAATAGAATCCCTACTATGATTCTCCCTATTTTTCTCTTTTTCTTCATATGAGTACTCCTAAAGATTATTGTATTTCTTCTATCATCTTTTGTTCGTTACTTTTCTTTGATGGATTCTAATTGAAATTCCTTGTTTTTATAAAGAATATCTACTGGAAATCCTACAAAACAACCAATCAAAATCCAAAGCGTCAAAATAGTATTAAAAACTAAAAGTACCACACTTCCACCAATGCTAGCTCTTAAATAAAATAAAAAAAGAATTACATTAATGGAAAGTGGAATGTAAAACGAAAGATGTCGTTTGGACGTCGTTTTAAATGTTGCAACATATCTCTTTGGATTCGTAGGCAATCGGTCTGCCACGTATTTCTTTGACATCGTAGCTAATAATTTCATCAGTAGTGCCGCAAAGAGAATTGAAATCATAAAGAGGCTCACTTGAAAAATAATTTGTTGATGTAATTTTTGTTCTCTTATGAATTCAGTTAACGAGCGATACACTATATTCGCAAACAATTGACTTCCTGCTGTAATCGCAACGAAAGTACTTGATTGCAGATTCTTTTGTTCAAACCTTGAATCATTTTTATCGATCCCAATCATATCGACTGTTACTTTATCTGTTTGAACTCCAAAGCAGTAAAGTTTATTCGAAACTGTACTCACATCCATCAAATATTGATTACCCTTTGCGTCGGTCAACAGTTTATAACACATCGAATTAGCGTTAGTGATTGTTACTTCTTCCATATTCCACTCCGTTTTTACTGTTTTTCTTCGATAGATTCAAGTATAAAAATTTTATTATTGTACAAATTATCGACAGGGACTTCCACCAGCCAAACAAAAAATAGCCAAAATGCGAACATCATATTATATATCAATAATAATTCTCCCCAAGAAGGTGCTTTTGCGTAAAAGAAAAGGAGGACTGCAATAATGGCCAGAAAAATATAATAACTCGCATTGTTTTTACCTTCTGTTCTAAATGTAGCGATATACTTTTTAGGATTAGAAGGAAGTTTCTTTGATACCTTGAATCTAGAAACTCCTATCATTACTAGCGCTATTAAGAATGCCAAAATGAAAGTCCCTAGAATAATTCCGTACTTTAGAAAAGGCTGTTGGTGAATATGATAGCTATCCAGCATCCCATCCAGTAGTTTCGTTATCGACTTTGATAGGAGAGGTGTACTTGCGAACGCCCCTACACCTGCCACTACCGCTCCATTAACTTTTGTTTTCTTATCAAAAAGGCGACTTTTTTTATCAATCTCAACCATTTCAACACGCACTCTTTTGGGTAAAAATCCAAAACCATACACGTTGGGTCTGATGGTACTCGTGTCCATAAGATATTTTTTTCCGCTCGAGTCTGTCACGATTTTGTGACATATAGACTTCGAAGCGTTAAAAGTTAGTTTTTTCATAAATTCTCTCCGATTTTATTGTTTCTCTTCGATTGAGACAAGGCTAATATATTGTTTCTCATAGTCATAATGAATTGGCATCATGCCTAACCAAACAATAAAAAATAACAACGATAATAGTGAAATAGGGATTAAAAAGACTCCTTCACTCGCATTATTTGTGTTCATATAAAAAAATACAAAAATACCCACGAGTCCTATTCCAAAACAATAGGAAAAATCTCTTCTTTTGGCAAACGTGAATGTTGCAGTATATCTCTTTGCATTCTTAGGCAATCTTTCCGCAACTTTCTTCTGGGCTTGTTTGATGTAAATTTTTGCGAGTAAGTATGCAATAAATACCGTTAGAGCTAAAACTCCCAATTTCAAAAGTACTTTCTGATGAATATGATACACTAAGAAAATATCCTCTAATGTTCTAAGAATTGACCTCGATAGTGGTTGCACCGATACCACTGTTCCCGTGTACAGTGGTGAGGGTTTAGCTTTAAATTCAAAGTTTTGATCATGATAACCAAACTCCACCATCTCCACAGTTACTTGCTTTGGAATAATCCCAAAACCGTACACATTCGGTCTGACGGTGCTCGTGTCCATGATGTATCTCTTGCCTTTTGAGTCCGTCACTATTTTGTGACACGCAGACTTCGAGTCTTTAAAAGTTAATTTGTTCAAGGCTTCCCTCCTTTTTGTATAGATTATTTTATTCGTAAATATAAATTCCACCATCTCTTTTAATTCTTGGAGGATGTTTCATTCTAATATTTGATATATTAGGAATACTATCTTGTTGTTCCAATTTAAAATCAACTATTAGAATTGTGTCTGAATTATTGTTAAATTTCCCTTTTACCGATAAATTATATGACTCCGCAAAGATTCCATTGCTTACAGCTCCAACCTCTAGAGTATTCCAATCAAACTGTACAGATTCTATCTTTGGATATCTAGAATGGATCCACGCCACAATTTCTTCTTCGTGCTCTTTCAGCCACGCCAATTGTTTGTCTCTTGCTGTCGCAAAAATCGTGTTCTCTCTCCAGCTTGGATTGATTACGTTGAGCGCTGTTACGCCACCTACTGTCAGTAACAGTAGGGCGCTAGCTGTAATTGCTGTTTTCTTTTTCATTACGTTTCCACCTTTTTACTAATCATAATTATAGATGCCCTTCCCTCTTCTAATCATCGGCGGTTGATTCATTCTAATTCGAGATAAACTTGGAATGTCATCATTCTTTTCCATCAGAAAATCCACAATAATTACAGTTTTGGGATTATCATTAAAAACTCCGTAGACTGATAAATTGTACCCAATATTGGCCACCCCATTACTTACTGGTCCCACTTCTAAAGAATTCCAATCAAATTGAATAGTTTCAACTTTTGGGTATCTTGAATGAACCCACTTTACAATCGCATCCTCATGCTCTTTCAGCCATGCCAATTGCTTGTCTCTTGCTGTCGCAAAGATTGAGTTCTCTCTCCAGCTAGGATTGATGACGTTGAGTGCTGTCACTCCACCTACTGTCAGTAATAACAGGGCGCTAGCTGTAATTGCTGTTTTCTTTTTCATCATAACCCTCATTCCCCTTTAGTAATTTCACCATTCAAACAAAACATTTTGATTACTCATATGGTTTCCAAATCTCATCACTTTTTCTAAGTGGCGGATTATTCATACCCATTCTCGAAACACTTGGAATACTGTCTTTATTGTCTAATTTAAAATCAATGTGCAACACTGTCTCCGGTATGTTATTAAATTTACCCCTTACCGACAAGTTATATCCAACATTCATTACACCATTGCTCACGGGGCCAACTTTTAAAGTATCCCAGTCAAACTGAACAGTTTCTACCTTCGGATACTTTGAGTGAATCCACGCTACGATTTCTTTCTCGTGCGCTTTAAGATAGGCAAGCTGCTTGTCCCTTGTAGTCGCAAAAATTGTGTTTTCTCTCCAGCTTGGATTGATCACGTTGAGCGCTGAGACGCCACCGACTGTAAGTAACAAGAGGACGCTGGCTGTAATGGCTGCTTTCTTTTTCATACTCTTCCCACTCTTTTCTTTCAACTAACCTACTCAAAAATATATAGGCCTTTGCCCTTTTTTATGCTCGGAGGATTAATCATTCTAATATCTTTCATATTTGGAATGCTATCTTCATTGTTAAGGCTAAAATCAATTACCAAAACCGTATCAGGATTATCGTTAAACGTTCCTTTTACGGATAAATTATACCCAACTATTTGAACGCCATTGCTAATAGCTCCTACTCGATAAGTACTCCACTCAAAATCGACACTTGTGATTTTAGGATGCCTAGACTTAATCCACTTCACAATCTCTTCCTCATGCTCTTTCAACCATGCCAATTGCTTATCTCTTGTCGATGCAAAAATGGTGTTTGCTTTCCAGTCAGGATTACTTACATTCAAAGCAGCAACTCCACCTAGCGCTAATACTAAGAGCGTACTGCTGATAATTATTGCTTTCTTTTTCATATCTATACTCCCATCTTTTTTGGAGGTTACTCAAAATCATACACTCCACCGTCATCTTTTTTAATACTTGGCGGTTGGTTCATTCTGATTTGCGACATTTTTGGAATACTATCAGCTGTTTCCATTAGAAAATCTACAAAAATAATGGTTTCTGGAATATCGTTAAACGTACCTTTAACTGACAAATTATATCCAACATTCATTACACCATT
>NZ_KV786419.1:58774-59241 GCF_001806915.1 Granulicatella sp. HMSC30F09
TATCCAACATTCATTACACCATTGCTCACGGGACCGACTTCTAGAGTTTTCCAATCAAACTGTACTTTTTCTACCTTTGGATATCTTGAGTGAATCCATGCCACGATTTCTTTTTCATACTCTTTCAGCCACGCTAATTGCTTGTCTCTTGCTGTCGCAAAAATGGTGTTTTCTCTCCAACTCGGATTGATCATGTTGAGCGCTGTTACGCCACCTACTGTCAATAACAAGAGGGTGCTAACTGTAATTGCTGTTTTCTTTTTCATACTCTTCCCACGCTCCCAAATTCAATGAAGTTAGTCAAAAATGTAAAAACCATTCCCTTTCTTTATTCTAGGCGGTTGATTCATTCGAATATTTACCATCTCCGGAATACTATCTTTTGTTTCTAAAGAAAAATCTATAAATAAAGCAGTATCTGGATTATCATTAAAAGTTCCTTTTACGGATAAATTATACCCAACTAT
>NZ_KV786419.1:59261-101297 GCF_001806915.1 Granulicatella sp. HMSC30F09
TTTACGGATAAATTATACCCAACTATTTGAACACCATTGCTAATAGCTCCTACTCGATACGTGTTCCAATCGAAGTTCACAGTGGTAATTTTGGGATGCCTAGATTGAATCCACGACACGATTTCTTTTTCATGCTCTTTCAGCCATGCTAATTGCTTGTCTCTTGTCGATGCAAAAATAGTGTTTGCTTTCCAGTCCGGATTCGTGACATTCAAAGCCGTCACTCCACCTAGAGCTAATACTACGAGCGTACTACCGATTATTACAAATTTCCTTTTCATAACATCCCCACATTTCTAGCATTTACTCATAAATATCCAACAAGTTACCCTTATGAATTCTAGGTGGATGATTCATTCTTATTCTGGATAAGTTAGGAATGCTGTCCGATTTATCCAGTAGGAAATCTACCCAGATTACTGTTTCCGGAATATCATTAAACTTCCCCTCGACGGACAAATTATATCCAACATTCATTACACCATTGCTCACGGGGCCAACTTCAAGAGTTTTCCAGTCAAACTGCACTGTTTCTACCTTCGGATATTTCGAGTGAATCCACGCCACGATTTGTTTTTCGTGTTCTTTCAGCCATGCCAATTGCTTGTCTCTTGCCGTCGCAAAGATAGTATTCTCTCGCCAACTTGGACTGATTATGTTGAGCGCTGTCACTCCACCGACTGTCAGTAATAGGAGGGCGCTAGCTGTAATTGCTATTTTCTTTTTCATACCTAAACTCCAATCTTTTTAGATATCACTCGTATTTGTATAATACTCCGTCCTTTTTTATTCTCGGTGAATGGTTCATTCCGATTTGAGACATAATAGGTACATCCTCTTTTTTCTCCATTAAGAAATCCACTAAAATCAACGTTTCAGGAATTTCATTTACAGTACCTTTTACAGATAAATTATACCCAACATTCATCACACCATTACTTACTGCTCTTACCTTTACCGAATTCCAGTCAAATTGAATACTATTCACTTGTGGATAATGACTTTTGACCCACGCTACGATTTGTTTTTCATGCTCTTTCAGCCACGCTAATTGCTTGTCTCTTGTTGTCGCAAAACTGGTGTTTTCTCTCCAACTCGGATTGATCACGTTGATTGCTGTCACTCCACCCACCGTCAGTAACAGGAGGGCGCTGCCGATCATTGCTGTTTTCTTTTTCATACGAATTCCTACTTTTCACCGAGATACTTAATCTTGATACCTTCTATTGACACTTTCTCATTAGGAGCCAAAGACTTTTTCTTTTTGATACTTTTAAAATCCTCCCGAGGACTGAGGGCGATAATCCCATCTTGACTATTCAAGTATTCATAATGAAAAATTGATAAATTGGATACCATCGAGTCATCATTATTAATCTTTACTTTCAATATATAGCTTCCCGTACTATTGTTCTTGGTAAAACTGATAAACTCCACTTCTTTAACTTCATACCCTCTAGCAATCCACGTAACCACATTGTTTTGTTGTTCCTTCGTGATTTGCGGTTTAAAGAAACACCCCACCAAGAAACAAAGCCCGAGTAGCATGATTCCTAGTTTTTTAACTTTCTTCATTGTTATCCCTCTCTGATTTCAACTAATTCAATCATCCCTGAATTAACATAATATCCTACAGGAATTGCACCTGTTGTTAGCATGAAACTTAGCAATGCGATGATTCCATTTAGAATTAAAATAATTACTTCTGCTCCATCATTTAAATATAGAAATATTAAGAATAAAATAGCATTCATTCCAAAACATATATATCCGGTATAATCTCTTTTTGATTTTGGTTTAAAAACAAACGTGCATTTTGAAAGATTTGACCCTAATCTTCTCATCGCCTTTTTATGCGAAAGTGATAAAGAGATTTTTACAAAAATAGATGCAAAAATCATCGTGAATAGATACAGTGACAACTTTAGCAACCATTGTTGACTAACTTCCAGAGCAATAAACGTATTTTTCAAAAGGAAATATAATCCAGCAGAGATTGGTTGCATCGCAATGACCAGACTTGTCGTTGGTCTATATAAAGGTTTTTGTCTCACATCAAATTGAACATTATTTTTATCGATTTCATAGCCAGTAACAGTAATGGTTTCAGGCAAAAATCCCCACACTGTTCCTTTAGAGTTTATCGAACTAGAATCAACCACATATCTTTTTTTATTCGATGCTTCAACAATCTGATAACATCCGATATTCGAATTTGAAAACTTCAACTGTACCATTCAATCACCTCCTGACCAGATTAGCGATAGCGTTACTAAATCTCTTTTATACTTTCTAAAATAAAGACTTGTTTGCTGTAATACAAATCTACAGGACACATCCCTAGACAAACAATAAAGAACACTAGTGAAAGCAACGAATTCATCACTAGAAGCGCTCCTTCTGTTCCATCATTCACGTTTAAAAATACCAAGAATAAAGCGCCAATAATAGCTACAAAAAGATATCCTGAAAATCTTCTTTGCGAATGCACTTTAAATGTAGCTCTATATCTTTTTGATTGTTCCGGAAGGTTCTCTTTCGCTTGCTTGTCATAAACATAGAAGTAAAACTTTGCAAGAAGAAAAGAAATGAACAGCGAACAAGCAAACAGGAAAAACTTCATAAAAAGTTGCTGATACAAAGGATTCGTTGCAAAAAAGTCGGTAATCATTCGAAAAGTGAGTGTACTAAACACTTGCACCGCACCCGTAAGGCCTACAAACTCTTTTGTCATTGTGGCTTTTTGCTCAAATGCTGTATTGTTTGGATCGATTTCAATCATATCCACACTTACAGAAGATGAAAGGTTTCCAAATTCTAATAATTTGTTCGATATCGTACGGGTATCCATCACATAGGTTTTTCCATTTGAATCTGTAACAAATTTATAAAAAGTAAACTTCGTCCATCTGATGTCTAGCTCGTTCAAATTTCATTTCCTCCCGAAAAAATTAAATAAAAGTCATTATTATTTCATTATATACTGTAAGGGTTTCATTGACTATTTTTTTCCTAAAAAAAGAACCCAGCATTACTGCTAGGTTCCACTTCTTCGGCCGCTGTAGCCAATTAATATTTTATTCTTCTACCCCTAGTAATAGGTTCACTAGGATATCCACTGTAACATTCCCGAAGTAACGACGGATGTCGATGGCTTCGAAGGCTGTTGTTAAGTCTTCGCGGTTGTATCCAACGCCTACTAGCGCTTTTTCTACATCACTGATTTCTCCAAGACCGAAGAAGTCTCCGTTAATCTTAATGTCTTTGATGGCATTCTTTTCAACGTTCAAACTGAACTCGATTTGTCCGGCTGGGGTACGTTTAGATTGTTTGAATTCGAATTTTGGATTCTTTCCGTAGTTCCAATCAGGATTATTGAAGTACTTGCTGCGTAATTCTTCTACACGCACCCAGTCTTCATCCGTTAGAACATACTCTTTAATCGTAGACGTATCTTCCACATTGAAGATGTTTTTCAAGAGCACTTCGCGGAATTGTAAGATATCTAAGTCTTGATATTCAGGCGCTAAGTAAGGTTTGATATTGGTCACGCGTGAACGAACTGACTTGATTCCTTTTGACGCGATTTTCTCTTGTTTTGGACGTAAAATTTGTGGCAAAATGCTCACATCTAGATCCAGCATTAATGTTCCGTGCGCTGTTAAACGGCCATTGTTTGAGTACATCGCATTTCCAGAGAATTTCTTACCGTCAATCAGAAGGTCGTTACGTCCTTGTAACTCTGCTCCTGTTGCCCCCATTTTATGGAGGGCTTCAATCACAGGTTCTGTGAATTTTCCGAAATCACGGAAGCTATCGCCGTCATCTTCTGTAATGAAGCAGAAACAAATATTTCCCATATCGTGATACACAGCTCCACCACCTGAGAAACGACGAACGACTTGTACACCAAGTTTATCAACACCATCTTGATTGATTTCTTCGATGGTATTTTGGTTTTTCCCGATGATAATCGCATTTTCGTTAATATAAAATAACAAAATTGGTTCATCCAGTTTCTTTTCGTTTAATAAGAAATATTCGATGGCTAAGTTTGTCGTTGCATCGTAGATTTCTTTCCCATTTCGTTGATTTTTTACATAAAACATCTAAAAATCCCCTCGCTTTAACTGATAGTTCTAGCGTAATCATACCATAACCGTCCTCCTCACACATAAGAAAGAAGCTTGATTTCACACTGTTTTTACTCCACTCCAACACGCAATTACCATATATGGTAATTGCAGCTTTTCAACAAGAAAAAACGCACCCTGTCCAGGATGCGCTTTGTATAATGTTAGTATGCCCACGCGATGAGCAAGTAGATGAAGGTTGAACCAAACATGTCTGCCAATGCGTGCATAAGGAAGAAGGGTAATAAGTTTTTGACCACTTTCTTGTACATGAAGTAGTAGAACAATCCGTACACTACACCGATAATGAGTGCCCAAAGCATGCCTTGATAAGTGTGGAATGAAAAACGAACTAGTGTTGAGAATGCTAAGGCCTTCCACTGATGTTCTTCCTTCACCGATGTCATTAATCCAAGGAAGAAGAACTCTTCGTAGAATCCATTTAATAGCCCATAAGCGATGGCCATTGGAGATAACGCTAAGAACTTATTGATGATTTCCTGTGGGTTCATGAACGGGACGAGCGCTGGATCGAAGTAGTTGTATTCGCCGCTCAGCGTTGTTACAACGTCGCCGAAGAGTCCGACAATCGTGAATAATAACGGTACCCAGATGAGTACGGACCAGTGAAAACGAATCTTCAACTGCTTGAAGTCGTAATGACGGATGACTAAGTACAAGAGTGCAATCGCTAGTAAAATCACCTGTAAGGTAAAGTTACTTGAATACGCTACCCCGTCGCTATAGGACGTTGTCGTCTCGGTATACGGTTGGACCACTTCTGTTACTGGTTGTAAACTCTGTAGAAATTGTTGTGTGGATCGGATGATAAACTCCCCGAACATGATAATCGTCACGATAAAGATGTCAACCCACTTTAAGGTTTTTAATGGTTCTTTTGGTCTGATTTTAGTTAAAACAGTCATGATTGGTTCCCTCTTTTCCTTATTGTATCAAAACACTGTTCTATTTAAAGAAAATCGCTTCTTTCTTTTAGCGTCTTCCTTAATAAGAGAATACTCCTTAAAACTAAAATGAACCTAAAATCAAAAAAATTCTACAAAAAAAGTGACTCCCTTACAGAAGTCACTAACTAATCTTCTAAAAGAAGCGTCTCGGTATTTCGATGAACAAGATAACAAGAAGCCCATTACTAAGGCTATGTAATAAGATTGCGTCGAACAAACTTCTTCTTCGTTCATACACAAGAAAAAGAACAATAGAGATAATAAGATAATATATAAACTGTATCCAATTGTGGATATACGTAAAATGAAGAGCTGCAAATAGAATTGATACGATGGACATTCTAATAAAAGTATTTACTTTTCCTCGAAGCAAATTATTCAGAAATCCTCTAAAAACAAATTCTTCTACAAAAGGTGCAATAAACACTAATTCTAGTGCATCTAAAGCAAAAATAAATTTGTCTGTTGTTAGTGTTAGATTTGCTGTAAAGAAAAAATCAACTAGTTTTGATCGTCCTGTCCCGTATGCCCATGAACTCCACAAATTATAAATCAAATAGCTTGAAAATCTGAGAGCAATATACGTTACAAAAACAAAAATTAAATCCATCAGTTGAATCTTTCTTTTTACTGTTGGCTTAAATAATTTTGTGTGTACTTTGTACATACAAAATACCAAAATGCCAACGCAAATAATCGTCACAATTAACTCCCACATATCCGCTTGACGACCTAGATTCCACAAATTCATTTTGAACACAAATTCAATTCCTTCATTTATGGCAATCTTCATTACAAAAAAGAATAGAACCCAAAGCGGTTTTTTCATTCGAGCACCCATTTACTTCTACCTCACATGTTTTTTCCTTATATTACCGTTTTATAGCAGACACTGTCAATTTGAGATTCTAAAAAAAGCAGACTAGCGTTGTACTAGTCTGCTCTCATTGATTATTTCTGACGGATTGTAAATCCTTTGTCAGATTTCTTTTTGTTGTTACGGCGGCGAGAATCTTTCCCTTTATATCCGCGTGTATATTCGTCTTCTAAGCCACGGCCACGACGGTCTTCTTTACGCTTGAAGCTTCCTTTTCCGTTACGTCCGCGATTGTCTTTACGGTCGCTACGGTTGTAGTTCCCACGGCTGTTGCCACGTTTGCGGCTTGGCAATGGACGTTCTGGCGTGATTTTAACTGGAATTTCAGTTGGGTCTTTAATCATGCTCTTCAGTAATAGAGCTGCCAATTCTTCTGGTTCGTACTCGTCTAATAAGTAAGATACCGCTTCTTTGAAACGTCTTGGTTCCACAGTCTTCATCATTTCGTCGATAGACTCGATGGCTGTTTTTGTTTGTCCTTCCAAGGCTTCTGTTTGCGTTGGTGGACGAAGGCTTGTCATACGTTTACGCGTTAATTCTTCAATCACGCGTAAGTAGTCCATTTCGTTTGGTGTCACGAATGTTACAGACATTCCTTCTTGACCCGCACGACCTGTACGTCCGATACGGTGTACATAGCTTTCTGGGTCTTGTGGGATATCGTAGTTATAGACGTGTGTAACGCCAGAGATATCTAGTCCACGTGCCGCCACGTCTGTAGCGACTAAGATGTCTAAATGGTTGTTCTTGAAGTCACGAAGAACGCTCATACGTTTTTGTTGGCTTAAGTCCCCGTGGATTCCTTCTGCACGGTAGCCACGCATTTCAAGTCCACGTGCTAATTCGTCTACGCGACGTTTTGTACGTCCGAATACGATGGTTAATTCAGGCGTTTGAACGTCTAATAAACGTGTCATAATGTCGAATTTCTCGTAGTCTTTACATTTTACGAAATATTGATCGATTAATGTCGCAGTCATCTCATTTGATTTGATACGAACATGTTCTGGATCTTTCATAAATTGAACACCGATACGTTTAATATCATCTGGCATTGTTGCAGAAAATAAAAGCGTTTGGCGGTTTTCTGGAACTTGTTTGATAATCGATTCGATATCTTCCAAGAATCCCATGTTTAACATTTCATCCGCTTCGTCTAAGACAAGTGTTTCCACTGTCGCAAGTTTTAATGTACGGCGTGAAATGTGGTCTAATAAACGACCTGGAGTTCCCACAACGATTTGTGGATTTTCTTTTAATTGGCGGATTTGACGGTTAATGTCTGCTCCACCGTAAACGGCTTGTACACGAACTTTTTTGTCGCGTCCGAGACGGAACAATTCTTCTTGTGTTTGAATCGCAAGTTCACGAGTTGGTGCGATAACAAGTCCTTGTACGCCTTTTTTACTTGGGTCGATTTTTTGAAGCATTGGCAAACCAAATGAAGCTGTTTTACCAGTCCCTGTTTGCGCTTGTCCAATTACATCTAAACCTGCTAGCGCTTTTGGAATGGTTTGTGCTTGAATGGGAGTTGCTTCCTCAAACCCCATTTTTTCGATAGATTCTAGTAAGGCAGAATCCAATCCTAATTCATTAAATTTCATATTTTCCTCCTTGGATACTTCGGTGAGAAGCACACGAGGGATTTCCCTTCATAACAAAAGTCTGGAGCTTTTCGTAAGAGCACCAGACTTCTACAATCGTTTAAATTTCAAACTATCTATTATAAATGTGTGTACATTTCTCAACTCAGCGAATAGTATAGCACGCTTCCAGCGAGAATGCAAAGAATACAGACCGCCGACTCCTGCTTTTTATTCTTTGAAAATGCTTTTATAACAAGTTTTTGACTGAGTGCTGATTCCTTCAAATCCTTGCGGATTTTTTTATAATGGCTGTAATGGGGCACCGGCTTGAGCCACGGTCTCAAGCTCTTTCAAGATTCAAACGTACTCTAGAAAATAAATTTTCAAGAGTACGTAATTCACTTTGAATGCTATTCCCCATTACTACCATTATAAAATCCGCTAGATTCTTCGGAATCAGCGTCAATTAACTTGGAATAGCAGTTTCAAAATAAAAAGCGGGAGGAGGTGGGAGGTTTGCTTCTCGGGGTGCGGTTGAGAAATGGGGACACTTTATAATGGATCGTTCTCCATGAGGGGACAAAAAAGCGAGGGACGTTGTGCGTCTCTCGCTTTCCTTTATATTTGTTATTCTGCTTTTAAGGCATCGACAACGGAGAGTAAGCCTGTGCCGTTGCTTGATTTAATAAGGACTTGGTCGCCTTCTTTAAGTTCGGCTTTCAAGTCAGCAATCAAGGCTTCTTTGTCCATGTAATGGTGAAGAGCTGCTATTTCAAACTGGCCTTTCAACGCATCATAGAGTGCTTCCATTTCTTCACCGTACAAGTACACAAGAGCAACTTCGTTTGGAGAAATGACTTCTGAGATGCTGGCGTGCAATTCTTTTGAATGTTCACCGAGCTCGCGGATGTCTCCAAGAACGAGAACGCGACGTCCTGTTGCGTCCACTGAAACGAATGATTTGATGACGGATTTCATCGCGATTGGGCTGGCGTTGTAAGCATCATTCAAGATGGCTACTCCGTTTTGGCCTTTCACCCATTGTGTACGGTTCTTCGTCAATTCGAAGTTCGCTAAGGCTGACACGATATCTGAAAGTGGAACGTCTAATGTGCGTGCAATTTCAATCGCTAAAAGCGCGTTTGAAACGTTGTACGCTCCAAGGACTGGTAAAGTTACCGCCACTGTTTCAGTTGGTGTCACTAATTCAAACGCGGTGTGGTCTGAATACAGTTCGATGTTACGTGCTGAGAGTTCCTTGCTTCCTTCGCCGACTGTAACGATGTTGAAGTTTGCTGGTTTTTCAGCTTGTGCAATGCCTGCTGTAATTAAGTCTTCATGTGCTGGATAAATAAAAGTTCCGTTTTCCTGTAGTCCAGAAAGGATTTCAAGTTTGGCTATAGCAATGCCTTCCTTACTTCCCAATTGTTCCATATGCGATTCACCGATGAGCGTAATCGCAACGACTTCTGGACGTGCTAATTTTGATAGAAACTCGATTTCGTGGAATTCACTCATTCCCATCTCTAAGACAAGTGCTTCGGTTGATTCCGGCATATCTAAAATCGTTTGCGGTAAGCCGATATCGTTATTGAAGTTTCCTTGTGTTTTATAGACACGGTAGCGTGAGCTAAGAGCGGCTGCTGTCATATCTTTTGTCGTTGTCTTCCCAGAACTTCCTGTAATTCCAACGACACGAGGAGATACTTTTTCTAAGTACCATTTCGCTAATTTTTGAAACGCTTCAAGTGGATCATCTACCCAGATTGCGCAAATGCCTTCTGGTGGTGTAAGATCTTTTCTTCCCCATAACACTGCTGTTGCGCCTGCTTGAATCGCTTGTTCTATATAATCATGTCCGTCCGTTTGACCTTGAAGTGGCACGAAAAGACTGTTTGGTCCTAATTTTCGTGTATCAAAGGCTACTGACTCAATCGTTTCGAATCGATGTGCCGATTGATAATCAATCGCGCCAACTGCTTTCGTAATTTCGGCAACTGTTCCAATACTCATCGTTCTTCTCCTTACTCTGCGTGACGATCGTTATAGCGTTTAAGGGCTAAACGAATCAATTCTTCCACTAAATCTTTATAAGAAATCCCCATTGCTTCCCATAATTTCGGATACATACTAAATTGTGTGAATCCAGGCATTGTGTTCACTTCATTAATGAAAACTTCTTGTGTTTCAGTAAGGAAGAAATCACAACGGGTTAATCCACTACCATCAATCGCACGGAAAGCTGTTTCGGCATACTCACGAATTTTTGCGGAAACTTCCTCAGGAATTGCTGCTGGAATTTGAAGTGTTGTTGTATTGTTGATGTATTTTTCGTTGTAATCGTAGAATCCTGCTTGTTTGACAACTTCTCCAACAACTGAAGTATTCACTTCATCGTTTCCAAGAACCGCCACTTCAACTTCGCGGGCATCGATTCCTTGTTCTACAACAATTCGACGGTCGTATTTGAGAGCTTCCTCAATCGCAGTGGTTAATTCTTCACGATTTGTTGCTTTTGAAATCCCTACACTTGAGCCCATATTAGCAGGCTTCACAAACACTGGGTAACGCAGTGTCCCTTCAATACGATTGTAAATCGCTTCAGGAGATTTTTTGAAATCTGCCTTTACAAAAGGAACAAATGGCACTTGTGGAATTCCTGCTTGTTGGAAGAGATGCTTACTAGCAATTTTATCCATTCCATTGGCACTTGCTAAAACGCCACATCCTACATAAGGTAGATCTAGAATTTCAAAGAGGCCTTGAATGGTCCCGTCTTCTCCGTTTGGTCCATGTAAAATTGGAAAAACGACTGTATCCGGTCCTGCAATATCACTTGGTTGAATGCGAACTCCTGTAGATACTTCCCCTTCAACTGTTGCAAAACGAGCTTTGGGTCCTTCTGTTAAACGAAGCGCTTGATCAAAAGCAACCGGAGCTTTTAATGCTTCCCCTTTTAACCAAGTTCCTTCTTTTGTAATATACACGGGTTGTACATCGTAATATTCAAAATAAATCTCTTTAATAATTGATCCTGCCGTTAAGATTGAAATATCATGTTCGGCACTTTTCCCGCCATAAATGACAACAACTTTCATATGAATCCTCCAAACTATTCGCTTCCAGCGAACGACCAATCTATGTGGTCCATGTCTGTTATTTTAGATAATAACCTTGCACGTTACAGTATAACAAAACGGCGGAAGCCTTACAAGTTCAGACAAAATCAACAAAAAACACCTTCCAAAGATTCTCTTTGAAAAGTGTTTTAAATGGCATCCGTCATTGGTAATTTTGCTGAAATTTTCCAATTTTGATACGTTTCGTTATACGTTAATTGTCCAATGCGCACGTTTTGTGTCACTGCTTTATTTGCGTAATGGTAACGATCTTCCGTCAAGAAAATCGGTATTTCATAAACATCCTCTTGCTTATTCACTTGATCAAATGCCAAACTGATTCCTTCGCGGTAAAGAGGCATCATTTCTTTTAAAGCTTCAATCGAAATCGCTTCAGCTTCTTTTTCAGAACCAAAGAAGAAAAACTTCGGTGATTGATTTAAAATATCCGTCATCTCAATTTGTACTTGTCTTGATAAGAGCGGTAAAAACTGTTCGATTTTTCGATAATACACTTTAGAATATTCATTATCCAAACATAGGTAAATAAAATTATTTTGTAATTTATAGAAAAACGGCGAGTGTAAATGTGTTTTCGCATGAGAGATATAGAGCAAATCAGCAATCTCTTGCGGCGTGAGTTGATGAACGAATTCAATAGAGTCAAAATCAACCCAGTTTGATGGAGCTTCTTTTCCTTCTGCTACACCTTGAAGATATTCCAACACATTTTTGCGTCCTTTAATCCACATAAATCCAGTATAAGCATCATGAGTGGCAAGACTAGATTTCCCATTCAAAAGGAGGATATTTTGAGGGATTTCAGACTGTGGTAAGGCAGACAAATGGAACGCGATCGATTTAGCCAACACATGGTTCGATACGCTATCATAATGGATATACAATTGTTTTGCCACAGACTCCCACCTCCTAAGTTTTATAATCTCCATTATAAATGATTTTCAAACTATAAAACATATAAATTAGATTACATTTTACAATTGAACCGTTTTCTTTTGTAACAATTTAGCAACATTCTATACTAGATTTTCTAGCCTTTACACACAAAAAGAGTTGAAGTGATTTCTTCAACTCTCTTTCTCCCTTCTATAAGAGTGTCCATTCTTAGCATTTGACTTTCTGAGTGATTCTTTTCACCGCAATGTCTATTCTTTCAATCACTTCCCAATAATCTGTTGGAAAGTTCTTTAATTCAACAATATCCACAGGATCAAAATGATAGACTAAATGACGAATCACTTGGTGATGAAGAAATACAAGGTCTTTAAAATCCTCTAATGAAATAGATTCCAACCCTTCAATATACCTACATAATTCCTTATAAGATTCTTCGTGAAAGAGGCTTTCTTCATGTAGATAATAAAAGAACGTTCCTTCTTCCAGTAGTACATTTTTTCTAATGAATGACATCAACCTAACCTCTTTCCTTATCGCTAAAAAGTTCCACTTTCTGAAAACAAAAAGACTGAGGAAGCCCCCAGTCTAATTTTCTACATTTTTTCTAAACGTTTAATACGGTTTTCCGTTGAAGGGTGGGTTGCAAAAAGAGAATCTCCACTTTCTCCAAACGGATTCGAAATGTATAATGTTGCACTTTGTTTATTCGCTTCCGTCATTGGCGGCGCTTCAGAAATCTTTCTTAGGGCAGAAATAAGCCCATAAGGATTTCTTGTAAATTCGACTGCTGTTGCATCCGCTAAATATTCACGGTTTCTGGATAATGCGAGTTGTAAAATCGTCGACATAAATGGTCCAAGAATCATTGCGACTAGACCAATTACCATAAAAATTGCATTGGCTCCGTCTTCATCATCATTATCACTACTTCTTCTTCCGCCACCCCAGAACATCATTCGACTACCGAATTGAACCAGTAATGCGATGACTGCTCCAAGCGCAATAGCGATGGTTTGTAAACGAACATCATAGTTGCGAATATGCCCAAATTCATGAGCAATAACACCTTCCAATTCCTCACGATTTAATCGTTCAAGTAACCCTGTTGTCACTGCTACCGCAGCGGTTTGAGGCGAGCTTCCTGTTGCAAAAGCATTCGGAGATTCATCTTGAATAATAAACACTCGAGGCATTGGAACTTGAGCAACCATCGACATATCTGTCACAATATTCCATAACATTGGCGCTTGATTCTTATCCGTGATTTCTCGGGCATGATTTAACTGCATCACTACATTTGTCGCATTCGAAATCATCATCAATGAATAAATTCCACCAATCACTACAGCAAGGATTACTCCAGCTGTTGCATTATTTAATGTGAAATACCCAATACCGATTCCTACCGCGATGAAGAGCACCATATATAAAGCAATCACAACAATTGTTCTTCTTTTATTAGAAGCAATTTGCTGATGTAACATATCAGTACTCCTTCCTTCAGATTAACTATTGATTAGAATTTAACTTCAGGAACTTTACGAGCTTCTACTGGAGTTTCTAACAATTCTTCTTTTGTAAATCCACCGAATCCAGCAACAATGTTTGTTGGAATAGATTCAACAGAAATATTGTATTTCGCAACACTTGAATTGTACAATTGACGAGAATAAGAAATTTTGTTTTCTGTATTTGTCAATTCTTCTTGTAAGTTTAAGAAATTAGTGTTGGCTTTTAAATCTGGATAGCTTTCAGCCAAAGCAAAAACAGTTTTTAAAGCACCTGATAATTGGTTAGATGCATCCATTTTTTCTTGTGGTGAAACGTCATTTCCCATCCCAGCGATTTGGTTTCTCATCGCAATTACTTGAGATAATGTTTCTTGTTCGTGTTTTGCATATCCTTTAACCGTTTCAACAAGGTTTGGAATTAAGTCATTACGACGTTGCAACTGAACATCGATTTGTGCCCAAGCTTCCTTCACCCAGTTTTTTTGTTGTACAAGACTGTTGTAAGCGAAAACGCCCCAAATAACTAGCACAACGACAATTCCTAATATAGTATATAGTACTGACATATTGTCACGCTCCTTTAATTTAAGTACCCCTATTATACCATATTTTCAAAAATACGTGTAAAATAGAAGATAAGTATATTATATCAGATTACAAGGCTGTGTACATCCTTCTTTAGTGAAAATGAACAGCCTGAAGGAGATTTATGATTCAAAATCACTTTTTATCCCCCATCCAACAAGATATCCCTGAAAAGTATCCTTTGCCTATTCCTAAAGCATATATCGATTTTATTCGCAAAAATGGAGCAGGATACTTCAAAAACACTAAAATTTATACAAGCGAGCCTACTCGATTTGGGATTGATTATGCTTTGTGTAATGGAATTTGTGGCTTTACTTCGGGTGATTTGTTCCCTAGTATTCTTTGCGAAGAATGGCAAAATGAACAAACTTCTCTGCCTGAGTATTTGATTGTTTTCTTCCAAGATGGTCCTGTATATTATTGCTTTGATGTCCAAAAAGGCCCCCATTCAGAACCAAGTATTCGTTTGGTGGATACGGAAATGGATCAGTGGCTCACCTTAGCAGAGAACTTTTCTTCTTTTCTAGAGCAATTACACGAAACTACCGAAGAGATTTCTTATGATTCAAAAGATTGGATCTCTATTCATACTTTAAACCAACACATGGGACAAAGAAATATTCCCCATCAAGAAGAGCTACTAGAAATTCTGCAAGATACCGCTCCCCGGCTATTTCTTCGTTGGATAGCATACCTCTTGGAACATTCTAAAAATGAAAATGAGCGAAACATTGCTCTGGAGAGATTTCAGTTTGTTCAATCGTATCTCTCCTTACAATTTTCTTCGTATCCAGAATATCAAATCTGTTGTCAATACAGCCAACCAGAATCATAAAAAGGCTTTAGAACAATGTTCTAAAGCCTTTTTGATTACATATTCAATGTTGTAAATGAGTAAGGAACTAACTCCTCTAATTTTAATTCAAGGATATCTCCTTTTCCATTCAATAGAAATACTGGAGTTTCTGGTCCACAGAATTCAACCATGACTTGACGGCAAATATTACAAGGAGGTAGGAAGCCTTCTGTCTTTCCTGCAACTGCAATAGCTGCAATATCTCCTTGGCGATAGCCTTGCGAAGCTCCATAAAAAATAGCACTACGTTCGGCACAGTTTGTCACACCAAACGATACATTCTCCACATTCGCTCCTGTAATCACACGTCCATCCTTGTATAAAACAGCCGCACCTACAGGAAATTTGGAATAAGGACAGTAGGCATTTTTTAACACTTCTTTTGCTTGCTCCATAAGAGCTACTTTATCAATTGTCATTCGTTGAACTCCTTTTTAATTTGATTTACTGAATCGCTTGAACAAAGCGTGTTGCTATTTCCAGCGGACGAGTAATCGCTCCCCCAACAACAACCGTATAGGCTCCTTCTTCAAACATTCGTTTTGCTTGAGAAGGTTCATGAATACGTCCTTCTGCTACAACAGGAATCGTTAAGGTTTCACTGAGAAGACGAACCAATTCAAAGTTAGGGCTTTTATCTGTTGACTCTGTATACGGAGTATATCCATTCATCGTTGTTCCAACAAGATCAACGCCAGCTTTTTCAGCATTCACACCTTCCTCGAATGTTGAAATATCTGCCATTAATAAAAGATGAGGATATTTTTCCTTGATTTGATGGATAAAGTCATTAATCGTTATGCCATCAAAACGTGGACGTAATGTAGCATCCAAGGCTACAATATCCGCCCCTGCTTCTACTAATTCGTCTACTTCTCTCATCGTTACGGTAATATACTGTTCGCCACCTTCATAGTCTCTTTTTACAAGACCGATTAAAGGCACTTCTGGAAATAAATCTTTGATGGCTTTTACATCTCTTGCACTATTTGCTCGAATCCCTTTAGCACCAGCTTGTAATGCTGCTTTTGCCATATAGGGCATTAACGAAAAATCTGGATTATAAAGCGGTTCGTGCTCTAATGCTTGGCAAGAAACAATCAAATTTCCCTTTAAGATATCTAAAACATTCTTACTCATAGTCTTCTCTCCTCTAAATCTCGTCGCTAGCATGATTGTGAGCAATCTTGCTACATGCTGCGGCAGCAATTGCACCGACGATATCATCTAAGAAAACATTACAGACACCTTCATGGTTTTCATTTAATTTTTCTAAAATCATCGGTTTTAGTTTATCTAAATATCCATAATTTGTAAAACCAATCGATCCATATAAATTCAAAATCGAAAATACAATCACTTCGTCAATTCCGTATAATGGATTATCTTTTTCCATTATCTTTTGGAAGGGCGCAGATAATTTTTTCTCTTCTGCCAATTTATCTAGTTCGATTCCTGTCATAATCACATTTTGAACTTCACGTTTTTTAAGCACTCGTTGAATGGCGTAGGAAGCATCCTCATTCGTTAATTCCGGATAATATTTCTTTTGAGAAAACAACACTAAATCCGCCATATCTTGAATAGTGACACCACGTTCTTTCAGCAGTTCAATACAATAGTCATATAAATCGTATTTCATCCTCTTAACTCCTCAATAAAGTATTATCTGCTTCGATTCTAGATACATCTAAATCACCTTCGATAGCATACACTTTTGCATTTTGGAAGCTAATCTTTAATCTTGTTTGAGAACGTGGTAATGGTTCGCTAAAGACTACTTTGTAACGATCCTCTTCTACTTTTTGAAGTTTGGCAGTAACAGCCATTGGAGTGTGGTTATTTTCAAATAATTCAATGCTTACAAATCCATCTTCAGCAATTTCAGCATCCAAGTATACTTGATCATTTAAGAAGATGAAGCCGTTTGTATATAAGACACCTGGATATTCTGGACGTTTGACATCCCAATATGCAAAGTGATCTTTTTCCACATACGCACGAGAAAGGCTTGTTTCACGGAAGTTCGTATGTTGTCCATTTCCTCCCATGTAATAGAAGTATGTGCGATCTCCAATGGTTACTGGAGCTGATGAATAAATACAACCACAATCAAACGCACCGTTTCCATATTTCCCTTCACCACGAGGAATTAATGGAGTATTTGTATTTAAGTAATGCCATCCCGCATGTCGGTAACTATACGTTAGTTGTAGATCAACAGTATCATAGTTCACATCCAACTGATCTCCTTCATGGAAAACAGAAGCAAGACCTAATACATAATCTCCCCGTTTGAAAATTGGCATTGAATAAATTTGGTTATCATAATCGCATACATTCATAATTTCTTGAATTGGAGTCCAATTGATAAAATCCTCACTCGTTGAAACACACGGCAGGCGTAGTGAATCTCTCCAAGTACGTGTAATTAACACATAACGATTTAAAGTTTCATCGTAGATAATGTGATTATGTGTATCCGCACGTGGATTAAAATTAGATACCTTAATGTATTCATCAAAGTGAATGCCATCTTTAGAGAAAGCTACAGCAATAAAATGAACCCCGTTACCATAGTCGATTTTTGTGAACATTTTATAACGACGTGATTCATCACTTTCATGCTTATCTAGGAACACCGATGTTCCATGTAAAAAGTGTCCAATAATGTTGTTATCCTTAGAACCACGAAAATCCGTCAAACCTAGATTTGGCTTCACCCAATTTTCCCCGTCTTTACTTTCGGCATAACAAAGAGAAACAATACGACTTGTCTCAGGACGATATTGGCGCGTTTTACGTTCTTCTAAAGAGTATTTTTCTGATTCTACATCATCCGTAAACGTTGAATAATAACAACGAAATACTCCTGCTAAATCATCATAGAAGATGTTTGGATAACTATTATCGAAACGAATTTCCCAAGGCTCTTCTTCCGTGAAGAAGATTTTATTCTCCTTCACGGCTTGATTTACCTTTAACTCTACATTGCTCATACGATAAGGATTAAAAATTCCTTTATCAAAGAAATAGATTTTTTTATTAAGTTTCATATTAATCATCCTATTCTGGTTTTAGCGCTACAAAATGCGTTGGAGACACTTGTTTGAGATCATATGCGCGACCATTTTCGTCGTAGAACTCATGATATTGTTCCTTGAACTCAACTTCATTTTCCTTACGTTTAGCAGCTAATACTTCTTTGAACTGATAGTCTACTTCCGGAATCGCTGCAAGAAGTTTCTTCGTATAAATATGCATTGGGTTGTCATAAATATCTTCACGTGTTCCTGCTTCAACGATACGTCCTTTATGGATAACGTATAAGTAGTCACACATATATTTCACAACACCTAGGTCATGTGAAATAAATACATACGTTAAATCTTCTTTGTTTTGAATTTCAACGAGATAGTTCAATACTTGCGCTTGTACAGATAAGTCTAAGGCTGAAACTGGCTCATCTAAGATTAACACTTCTGGCTTCATACATAGAGCTCGAGCGATACAGAGACGTTGACGTTGACCCCCAGAGAATTCATGAGGATAACGATCCAAGTATTCTACAGGAACGTTTACCATCTTCAAGGCTTCTTTCATCCGCTCGAAGCGTTCTTCTTTATTCCCGATATGATGAACAATCATTGGCTCATCAAATGAGTCATAAATTTTCTTCGTTGGGTTTAGGGAAGCATACGGATCTTGGAATACCATTTGAACTTTCTTACGAAAATCTAAATCTTCTTTACGATTGATATCATAAATGTTTTGGATACGTCCGTTTAAATCAATATTGATTTCTCCATCTGTAATTTCATGAAGTTTCATTAATGATTTTGCAATAGTACTCTTACCACTACCAGATTCCCCAACAATCCCAATCGTTGTTCCTTTCTTCAACTCAAGAGAAACATCATCTAAGGCTTTTAACGGTTCTCCTAGTGGTTTAAACCATTGTTTCTTAGGATAATAATATTTCTTGATGTTTTTAACTTCTAAAACAACATCACCGACATTCTTCTGAGCTAAAATTTCCTCTTCTTTTTCTTCAAAGAAGAAATGTTTGTAACAAGTACATCTTACAAAATGTCCATTCCCTAAATCGTGTAATTGCGGATCTACTTCACAGCTTCCTTCTGGTAGCCATGGAATACGATTTGCAAAGCGGCATCCTTTTTCTGAAATTTCAGAAATAGAAGGCACACTTCCTTGAATCACGTGTAATTTTTTATCCATGTTTTCTGGATTTGGAATCGATTTTAATAATGAACGTGTATACGGATGTTTTGGTTCATCAAAAATTTGAGCGACCGTACCCACTTCGACGATTTCCCCTGCATACATTACCGCTACTTCATCAGCGATTTGAGCAATAACGCCCAAGTCGTGTGTGATTAAAATAATCGAAGTTCCATGTTCTTTCCGTAACTCATCCAGCAAGTCTAAGATTTGCGCTTGAATCGTCACATCTAACGCTGTTGTTGGCTCATCTGCAATCAGAATATCTGGATTACATACCATCGCAATGGCGATAACGATTCGTTGACGTTGCCCTCCGCTGAATTGGTGTGGATAGTCATTCATACGTTCTTTTGCATTGTGGATTCCTAGTTTTTCCAACATTTCAATCGCACGTTTATTAGCTTCTTCTTTTGAAATATCATAGTGTTCGAACAGTACTTCCGTAATTTGATTTCCAATAGTGTACACTGGGTTTAATGCAGACATTGGATCTTGGAAAATCATCGAAATTTTTTCACCACGTAATTTACGGAATTCTTTTCCGTATTGTTTTAATTTTTGAAGTTCGATTGGCTTATCTTCATCGAAATAAGTAATCTCTCCTTCTGCAATTCGTCCATTTTTTGGCAATAGATTTAAAACTGTATTTACAGTTACACTCTTACCACATCCTGATTCACCAACAATTCCCAGAACTTTTCCTCGTTCTAATTTGAAGTTCACATCTTTAATGATTGGAAATGCCTTTTTATCATTGATGAATTCAGTTTTTAAATTTTTAACGTCTAAAACTGTCTGATTCATTAGTTGTCAACCTCCTATTGTTGTTTTGGATCCATGATGTCTCGTAATCCATCCCCAATAAAGTTGATAGAAAGTACAAAAATGGTAATCACTGCCCCTGGAACTAACCATAGCCACCAGCTGTTTTTGATAACATCTGCAGTTTTAGCTGCATTAATAATATTTCCCCATGTAGGAATATCTGACGGTACCCCTACTCCTAAGAAGCTTAGTCCAGCTTCACTAAGAATGAATCCCGCTACGTTTAACGATAAAGAGACGGTTACTGGAGAAATAGCATTTCGTAAAATGTTGTTGAAGATAATTCGAGAATCAGAGAAGCCGAACGCTCTACATACATCTACATAAGTTTCTTGTTTTAATGACATGAACTCATTACGTACCATACGGAAAGTAGTCATCCACCCCATAACAGAGAATACAAAGATTAGGTTGAATACCCCTTGTCCAAAAATACTAGAAAGTAGTAAGATAACAATCATATCTGGGAATGTAGAGAACAACTCAGAGATACGTACTAATACAGCATCAATTTTCCCACCGAAGTATCCTGCGATTCCTCCTAAAATTGTACCAATTAAAGCTCCGAAAACTGCTCCTGTCATCCCTACCTGAATCGAAACGCGTCCACCATACAATATACGAGAGAAGACGTCACGTCCTAATTTGTCCGTTCCAAAAATATGCTGTGCTGAAGGCGGACGGTTCATTGCACTTAAATCCACTGCTTCTGGAGCATAGGAAGTTAATAATGGTGCAAAAATACATGCTAATAGAATTACTGTAAAGAAGATAAAGCCGATGAAGGCCAATTTATTCTTATAGAATTTCTTTAAATTTCTTTTCCATAATGGCATAGGTTTCATAACTTTGTCCTCCTTTCTAGTAACGAATACGTGGATCAAGTATTGCAGCCATAATATCTACTAATAGGCTGGCAAATAGGACCACAACTGAAATCATTAACGTTGTCACCATGATGACTGGATAGTCTCCTGCTGTTACGCTGGAAATAATGATTGTTCCAATCCCTGGCCAAGAGAATACGCTTTCAATAATAACAGAACCACCGATTAATAATGGTAAACGGAATATCAATAGGACTAAGATTGGTCGCATCGCATTTCTAAAAATATGTTTGAAATACACTTTCCATTCTGGAACCCCTTTTGCACGAGCCGTTTTTACATAATCGGCATTAAATACATCTAACATAGAGTTACGTGTATATCTCATCAAAGCTGCTACCAACCCGATAGACATCGCTGTTACAGGTAGAATCAAATGTTGAATTCGACTAATGAAAGTGAAGTCTCCACTACTGAAACGACCACCAATTGGTAAAATTTTCAATTGAATAGCGAAGAAATTTAAAATTAAAATACCAAAGAAAAATTGAGGAATCGCTGTCCCGATAACGGCTAAGAAACGAGCAATATTATCGATAATCCCATTTTGTTTAACCGCTGAGATTACCCCAATTAAAATACCGACAATTGTAGAAATAATTAATGAAACGAACGCTAATTCAAAAGTTGCTGGTAATGCTTGTCCAACAATTTTTGAAATTGGATTTCCGTTTACGATACTGTAACCAAAATCTCCGTGCAGAATTTGCCACAACCATCTACCGTAACGTACTAACACTGGGTCATTCAAGCCTAGTTGCTGTCTTAACTTTTCGATTTGATCAGCACTGCTCGACATATCCGGAGAAACCATATAAGTTAATGGATCCGCTGGAGTCAAATCAAGTGCAATAAATACTAGAAAGCTAATAATCAATAACATAGGAATCATGAATAATATTTTCTTTAAAATATATTTCTTCATATTCATCTTCTCCTTAAATAATAGGAGTGAGAGACACCAGTTCTCTTCGCTAGTATCTCCTCACTCCCGAAAGATCATCCAACTTAATTACTGATTAACCATTTAACTATTGATACTCTTATTTCGCATCCCATGTTTCGAACTTGTAATCGAATTTATAGAATGGGTTACCAAATTGAACATCATCTGGAATAGAAACTTTTTCAGTATTTAAGTACAAGAAGTTTTTAAATGTAAATAGAGGTAACTTCAATAATTTTTCTTGTTCTAATTTTTGTAGGTCTGCAAGGATTGCATTTCTTTCTTTAACATCTGATGCTTCTGTTAATTTCTTCGTTAACTCATCAAAGCTTGTGTCCCCATTTGTAATGTTGTTAAAGTTAGTATTTGTTGAAGCATATTCCCCATACCAGCTTTCATAACCAAATGATGATAAACCTTTATACCCAAGGTCATATTTACGAGTCTTGAATAATCCAGTCGTTGCATCTGAAGTGATTTGAGTGACTTCGTTCTTAATTCCAACTTGGTCTAATTGATAACTTACAGCTTGCATAAAATCTTGTGAAGCTTGGTCTTTATAGTAGTATGTTAATACTAAAGGTTTGCTTGCATCATAGTTGGCTTCTTTAAGAAGTTGTTTTGCTTTTTCTGGGTTATATTCATATTTGTTTGCTGTCTTCAAATACGCGTCTAACGCTGTAGGAACCCCTGTGTTGTTCACTTCTGAAATTTCAGGGAAGATTGATTTAGATAATTCTTCACGGTTGATTGCGTAAAGGATTGCTTCTCTGACTTTAGGATTTGCTAAAGCTGAATTTCCTTTTCCATCAATACCTGCTAAGTTCACGATGAAGTAACGATAGAATAAAATATCAATTGGTTTCTTCGTTAATGAACTTACAGTATCTAATTGGCTAATTTCTTGAGGTTTGTTTGTTGTGAAGAAATATGATTTTCCATCTTGTAAAGCTAATACTGGATCTGAGATGTAGTTGTAAACTACTTTGTCAAATTTTGGTTTTGCTTTTTCGTAGTTTTCATTACGATCGTACTCAATAAAGTTACCTGCACTAACTTCTTTCACTTTATACATACCGCTTGTTACTGGAGAATTCCAGAATTTGCTGTTGTTTAATTCAAGAGGATTTTCAGATTCTAATTTATGTTTTGGTAAGATGTAGAATTGAGCCATGATTTGTTCAAAGTTCCCCACTGGAGCTGTTAATTTGAAAGTAACCTTGTTTCCTTCTACAGTAATTCCTGATATTTTATCCGCTTTGTCTTCTTTAAAATCTTTGGCCCCTTCAACTTTTAAGAATGCCGCTGGGAAGATTCCGTTGATAACCGAAGCTTTTAAAGCTAATTTCACACTGAACTCAACGTCAGCTGCTGTTAACGCTTGTCCATCTGACCATTTAACATCGTCTTTTAATGTGAATTCATAAGTTTTACCATCATCTGATTTTTTCCATTCTTTTGCTAAGTCCGGAGTTGTTGATTCATATTTTGAATCAGCCATTAATAGTGTACGGAAAAGCATGTATGGGACTAGTCCATCGCCATCTTGCCAAACGTAAGGGACACGGTCACCAGTTCCTGTTAAGTTTCCTGATAAGTAGAAAACTTTTTCTTTAGCAGGTTCTGAGCTACCGCCACCACTTGATTGTTGTCCTGCTGGGCTACAAGCTGCTAACCCCGCTACTACTGCTGCTGTTGCTAAAAGTCCTTTAACAAACTTTTTCATTAAGAACACTCCTTTATTTATATTCTTCAATCAATTCTTGAATTCTGTTATTTAAACGTTCTGCCAATTCCACATGTTCTTTTGTTGAAATTGGAAGCATTGGTCCTCTTACTTCTCCTGTTTCAATGCCACGAAGTTTAAGGATGTATTTACATACTGCGTATAATGAAGGCCCTGATAATAATCCTTTAATCACTTCATTGACTTCATCTTGTAATTTACGAGCTTTCACTAAATCTCCAGCAATTACGTATTCATTTAATTTAAAGAATAGTTCTGGCATAACACCATACGTTCCCCCAATTCCTGAATCCGCCCCGATAACACGCCCAGCGATAAACTGTTCATCTGGACCGTTAAATACGAGGAATTCTCCTTGTTTAGCACGTTCTCCCATCGCTTTGAATTGTTGTAATTCAAAAGTGCTTTCTGAAGAACATTTAATTCCGATGACTTTATCCAATTTAGCCATTTCTTCAAGTAAAGAAACTGGTAAATTGAAACGAGTCGTTTGAGGAATATGATAGATGATGAATGGTACTTCACTTGCTTCAATCATAGCTGTCCAGTGTTTTTTAACAGCTTCTGGAGAAAATCCATAGTATACGCAAGGAATAGAAGATACTGCATCAACGCCTAAATCAGAAGCATGTTTTGCTAAGCGAACAGATTCTACTGTTGAGTTTGCCCCGATATGAGCAATAATGGTTGTTTTTCCTTTTGCTACTTCCATAACGGCTTCTAGGATTACTTTTCTTTCCTCTTCTGATTGAAGAACTCCTTCACCAGAAGAACCTCCAACGTATAATCCTTTAACACCTTTGTCGATGTAGTATTGTGCTAGTTTTTTTGCGCGTTCTGGGCTTACGTTTCCTTCATCATCATAGGCTGAGTAGAAAGCCACGAAAACTCCTTTAAATTTTTCTAAACTCATAATTTCCTCCTTATGTTTATTCCTTTATTAATAATATTTCAGCAGTTCGTCTTCCCGGACTGCATTCTCCACTGACGATGTAGTATCCATCATCCGCTCTTACAAAACCGGCTCCACAAAGTGCAAACCGATCATCCTGTCCTATCGTTGTTACTTTTCCACTATCCAAGTGAAGGATTCGTAGGGTCGGCTCCCATTGAAAGAAACTCTTTTCTTTTGAAAAGTATTCTTCTCGGTATCCTGGCTGTTGTAAATCTTTTACAGCTTGATTATAAACGTCTCGATTGAATCCCCCTAGAATTAGTAATCCGCTTTCATTTAATTGGATGCTGGATGCCCCTAGGACTGAGGTTGGTAATTCAAATTTAATTTTAGTCCATTGATCTCTTTCGAAGTTGTATCGATATCCGTCCAGATACGCTTCTTTATTAGCGCCTCCCAGATAGTACAATTCATTTTGATATACAACCGATAAGCCCTGTCCTCTGGCCTCAACTGGGAAAGAAGCTTTTTGAGCGAGTTCTCCTGTGTTTAGATCATAGAGATAACTTTCCTGATATCCAAAGAAGAGTTTTCCATCTACTAAGCATCCGTATCCGCTTTCAATATTAAAATCAAAAGTCCCGATGCATTCTTCTTTAACTTTATCCTCTACCGTTATTCGGTAAATCTTTGATCCAAGAATATAGTAAAGCGTCTCTCCTTCTTGGATTATGATTCCTTTATCTGGAGAAATCTCTCCTTCTTGTTCATACAAGAGTTGGAAATTTTGATCATACACGGTGATTCGATTGGTCTGAACTTTAGAGCTTTTTAGAGGCTCGTTTTCTGGAAAATAACTTCCTCCATAGACCAAGATTCGATTATTAATGCGCTTACAAATCATTCCAGCTAATCCTGGTGGACTCAGCTGATTGACCATTTCAATCTTCATACCGCACCTCTTTTATTTTTGGTAACGCTTGCTTTACCAACATTCTAATAGAACAATATGAAGATTTCAATAGTTTTGTTGAAATTTTTTTATTTTTTTTTTGTTTTTGAAATAAATTTATTTTAGGATTTTCGTTTCTTTTGAAAAATAGCCTAATCCTGCTCTGTTTTCATCAAGATTGTATCAATCGTTTGAAGCATTGCGTATTGATAACGATCATCTCCAAGTAGTTTCATGGATAAAATATCAATGACATACATCAAAGCAAATTGAGAATTAACAAATCGTTCATTGTCTACAAAGGTACTATTATAAGCCAATAAGTAAATATCACTAAGCTTTGATAATTCACTTTCACTAAATGAAGTTAGTCCAATAATGCCAGCCCCTCTTAATTTTGCAAGACGGATGGCTTTATTAATATCCGTAGTCTCTCCTGATACGGAAATGCCAATTACAACATCCTCTTGTGTTACTAAAGAACTGTTGATTAACATCATATGGGAGTCTGTAACACAGACACTATTCATCCCCATTCGAATTAATCGCTGGTTCAATTCTAAGGCAGATAGTCCAGAACTTCCTACCCCAAAAATATAAATTCGACGAGCTGCTTTTATCTTCTCTAAAACAGCATCCACTAACTCAATCGTTAAATTCTTTTTAGTACGCTCGATTACATGGTAGTAAAAATCTGAAATATGATCTGCAACTAAATCACTCTGGACAATACTTTCACGTTCATGGATACTACTAATTCCTAATTTCAAATCCATAAAGCTGATATTATCGATTTTTTTACAAAAATGAGTAATGAGGGCAGGTGAGGTTCCTATTTTTGCAGCTAAGTCTGTAATCGTACTAGTCTTAATCTCATTTGGATGTTGAAGAATATAGAGCGCAATTTGTTTTTCTTTTTTAGTTAAGGTCACATATTGTTTTTCAATTTTTTCTAAAATTGTCATTTATACCCCTTCTTCCTTTTGTAAGAAATGGTATAGTGCACCTAACATTCCCGCATCATTGTCTAAGCTTGCTGCTTCAATCTTAGTCGTAAGGAATCGTTTGTCGACGATTTTGAGTTCAAGTTGATTTTCTAGAATCGGCATAATATATTCTTTTTGCGCCATGATTCCCCCTCCAAGAACAATTTTTTCAGGATTTAATAAGTAACAAATATTGACAAGGCCTTCTGCTAGATAGCCCATCTGTTCCTGAATAGATTCCACCGCAGCAAATTCCCCACCTTTTGCTCTTTCAAATAGCACTTTCCCATCTATTTTTTCATTAGTTTTTTTCTCGTAACTTTCTAACAAAGCTGTTGTGGACGCCAAATCTTGGAAGTATTTCCCATGAATTAACATATACCCAATTTCTCCAGCGGTATAACTAATGCCAGTCCATAATTCATTCTTCAAATACACTGCTCCACCAACACCAGTTCCAATCGTCAGCATAACAGCTGAAGAAGTATTTTGGGCGCTTCCCTTCCACACTTCCCCTAAGCAGGCACAATTCACATCATTTTCTACTGTGCAAGGAATGTGAAATAGGCGTTCAACTTCTGATTTAATTGGTGTGTTTGTATAACCTGGAATCGTGTATCCTGCATAAGCAATTCTTCCGTTCGCATCTACGACTCCTGCTGACGAAATCGCAACCCCTTTAATTTTTGTTTGAAACTCCTCTACCAAACGCAAAACTGTTTGTAAAATTTGATTACTCGTTTCGTCTTTTATGGTTGGAGTTTGAAATACTTCAGAGACCTTCTCGCCTTCTCGGTTGAACAAGGCGTATTTGATACTTGTTCCCCCGATATCGATACATAAATAGTTCATAAAACTTGCTCCTTTCATGTCTGTAATTTCATTATACACAAAAATGATAGCGTTTCAATAAAATTATTTCAGAAAATATGTGGTTCTCTAAAATTATTTCAATTAAATTTCCGACCAGAGTCCTAGGTTATGCCCCTTCAACTGTGGTACACTTAACCCAACTACGAAAGGAGCTAAATGATGTTACAGCTACAACATATTTCAAAAGTTTATCATACAGCTAATCAAGAGTTTCACGCGTTGAAGGATATATCGATTCGCTTCCGTGAAAATGAGTTTGTCTCCATTCTCGGGCAATCGGGTTCTGGGAAAACCACCCTATTAAATATCATCGGTGGACTCGACCAATACACATCTGGTGATTTACTCATCCAAGGAAAATCAACAAAGCAATTTAAAGACCGCGATTGGGATAGTTACAGAAACCACACGATCGGATTTGTTTTCCAATCCTATAATCTGATTGGTCACCAAACGGCACTCTCTAACGTCGAGATTGCGATGACGCTCTCTGGTGTTTCAAAAGCTGAACGCAAAAAACGTGCCATCGAAGCGCTCGAACGAGTTGGCCTAAAAGACCATTTATATAAGAAACCAAGTCAGATGTCTGGGGGACAAATGCAACGAATCGCGATTGCGCGTGCCCTTGTGAATAATCCAAAAGTCGTTTTAGCCGACGAACCTACAGGAGCGCTCGATTCCGAAACCTCAGTTCAAATCATGGAGTTATTAAAAGATATCGCCAAGGAACGACTGGTTATCATGGTGACGCATAACCCAGAACTTGCAAAGACGTACTCCACACGTATCGTACAAGTATTAGATGGAAACATCTTAAGCGATTCGAATCCATACGAACCAACAGAAGAGAAAACACAAGGCGACATTCAGTTCACGAAGACGAAAATGAACTTTTTGACGGCTCTTGCTCTTTCGTTTAATAACTTATTGACGAAGAAAGGCCGTACCTTCCTTATTGCCTTTGCTGGTTCCATCGGGATTATCGGGATTGCCCTTATCCTAGCGCTCTCGAATGGGGTGAGCGACTACGTGAAGAAGGTGCAAGAAGATACCCTTGTCTCTCTTCCGCTGACGATTAGCGAGCAGAACCAAAGTAATCTGCTAGCGACCTCCCCGGACTTAAGCGATAAGCCTTATAAAGACAATAATGAGCTTGGCGTTAATACTGTCCTTACAAAATTATTAAAAAAACAAATTGGTAAAAATGATTTAGCTTCTTTTAAAAAATATTTGGAAGAGAATGCTTCTCAAGTCGAAGCTCTTACAAAAGATGTTCGTTACCAATACAATTTACAACCTTACATTTATGAAAGCGATACTTCCAATGGCCCAAAAAGTATCCTTCCTTCCACTCTTGCAGATGAAGTCGAAACTTCTAACCAAACAATGAAAGGCTACTTGCATAATATTGACTATTGGAGTGAACTTTCGAGTGATACGAACATGTTAGAAAGTCAGTACGATGTTTTGGAAGGACGTTTGCCAACAGATAAATCAGAAATCGTTCTGATTGCCGATGAGAATAATGAAATTAGTGATTTGCTACTCTATAGTTTACGGTTCAAAGATCCTAGCGAATTAAACGATGCAAAAAAACTAGATGAATTAGGTTCTCAAACATATCAATATAGTGATTTCATCGGAAAAACATTCAAAGCCGTTGTCAACACGAACCGATTCGTTAAGGAGAACAACCAATGGATTAATAAAATTGACGACAAATCGTATATGAAGACACAGATTGAGAATGGCCTTGAGCTTAAAATCGTCGGTGTTCTTCGTCAAAAAGAAGGAACAAGATCTAGTGTGAACTCTCCTTCTGGCGGTGTGGCTTATACAAGCGCCCTTATCGATTACACTTCTGAGCAAATTCAAAATAGTGACATCGTGAAGGAGCAAGAAGCCAATCCAACCATCAATGTATTTACTGGAAAAGAATTTGCCAAAGATCCAAAACCATTCAATTCGGCTGATTTAACCGAAGAAGAAAAAATTCAATTGGCAAAGATGACGCCTGAACAACAAGCGCAATACGTCCAACAATACAACGACAACTTGGCTGCCACTTACGAAGAAAACCTGGCTAAATTGGGGGTTATCGACAAATCCAAACCGGCAGCCATCGAGTTCTACACCTCTTCGTTCCAACAAAAACAAGAGTTGAAGGACTTCATCAACGCCTATAACACGGCCAAAAAAGACGCCGGCGACGACGACAAAGTGCTCGCCTACTCCGACGATATTCAAACCATCATGTCATCCATTACAACAATGGTGGGCGTGATAACAACGGTACTCGTTGGTTTTGTGGCTATCTCTCTTATCGTTTCATCGATTATGATTGCGATTATCACGTACATCTCAGTTCTAGAACGTACGAAAGAAATTGGAATCCTACGTGCAATGGGGGCTTCGAAGAAAGATATCCGTCGCATCTTTACCGCAGAAACTGCTATCGAAGGATTTATTTCCGGAGTACTCGGTATCGCGATTACGCTCCTTGCGACTTTCCCTATTAATGCGATTGTTGCTCAAACAACCAAGGTCGATGGCGTTGCACAATTACCATGGGATGCCGCTCTTATCCTAATTCTCATTTCTATCGTTCTTACAGTATTAGCTGGTCTCATCCCTTCACGCATTGCAGCGAAGAAAGACCCAGTCGAATCGCTCCGCAGCGAATAGCCATTAAAATTTAAAAAGGTGGATAAAGGCCCAGCCCTTTACCCACCTTTTTTATTGCCTACATTTCCAAAATTAACATATATGTTAATTAACAAATATGTTAATTTTAGAAAGCTGTATTCAGCACCCCTAGCCATAAAAAGTGAAAGACAACTCGACTTTTCACAACCAATTGATTTGGCTCTAGGAAGCACGGATTCTATTACCTAAAACTAAAAAACAAAAATCCTCTGGACTCTATAGTGGGAACAGTAAAGAGATGCAAGCAATGTGAATTACCGAGGGTTCGTGATTCATCACTTACCCTCGGTTTGAAGCTTGCTAGGAATTGAGACTTCGGCTCAATCCGGTGCCTTTACTGTCACCACTATGAAGATGTCCAGAGGACTTATTTTGTTTTTTACAAGATTAGGCTAAGGACCCCATTGGATCCCATGGTGCTAATACAATTGGTTCGCTGTTGAAAGCGTCGAGTTGCTCTTTTGTAAGCAAGTCTTTTCTGATAACGATCTGATACGTATACTCATCCATCCACTCATCACTCATCATCCAGAACCCTTCAACTCCAGATTCTTCGCCCCAACTGTTTTCCACTTTCCAGCGGTTTGGTTTGCCATCGACAAGGTTCACCCCTGTTAATACCATCGCGTGCGTCATTAAGCTATCGCCGTATTCAAGACGTTCGCCTTTTGTGAGTGAATAGTCGATTCCAGTTAATCCTTTAAGGTCGAAGTTATTGAGCGCAAGACGACCATTTCCACGGTTTGAAGATTGACCGACATCGCAGCCGAACCAAACTGACTCGCCTTGTTCTAATTGGCGAATCGCTAATTCTTTGAACGTTGCCATATCTAAGTTCAAGTAACGTACTTGGTTCCCAACGACATTTCCAAGCATTTCAACAGTGTATGAACGGTTGAATGGTTTGTCCGCGGTTGGTGAATTGATGATAGACACGTAATCGTCCAAGTTCAAGCCCACGAATTGTTCGAAGAAGCTTTGTGGTGTCAAATTCAAATGACGATGGAATTCCTTATCTTTATCACGATATTCGAAATCGAATGTTTCTGGCGGAGTTCCAAGAGTCACACTTAGTAAATCGTACACTTCTCGCATTAATTGTTTACGCGTTTCGTTGATTTCGGCTTCGCTAGCACCTCTTGCCACTAGGTCGCGAAGCACTTTTGCATCTTGGCGAAGTTTTTTATTTAAGTATTTGTTCAAATCGCTTGAAGCCGAGCTTGAAAAACTTTCCGGCATCACACTCTTTGGCACAACCCCATATTTCTTGAAGATAGACACGATCATATCCCATTGCCCACCGTCTTGTTGAGGGGTTTGTAAAAGGAAGGCTACATTGCGGCTTGTCACAGGTTCGCCCGCTGTTTTTAAAATATTTTCATGGAAATAATTGGCCTTTTCGTATTTATCCCAGAAGAATGTATAGCTTTGTGAGAGTTCAAATTCTTCGAGCTTGAAGTTATTAAAGAGTCTGTGGCGGAACGTATTGAGCGCCGCAAACATCCAGCAACGACCAGAAGCCTTTTGATTGGCTACTTTTCCGTGCTCCAAATCAATCGAATACACCGGCTGATTTTCCACAACAGAGGCGACCGTTTCACTAGCACCTTTCAAGCCATTCTTCACCGCAGCATTTTGCGCCACGATACGCTCTGGCTTACTTTGAAAACTTTCTTTATATTGTTTCGTCAATTCCTTCGTTAACGTAAACATCACTTCATCTCCTTTAACCTTAATATTCTTATCGTACTCCTCTTAAGAAACGGATGCAATACGATTTAATAAAAAAGCAACAATATCATTAATATTTTGCTTCCATCAAAAAAGACGGTATCCCTACCGTCTTTTTCTAATACCCTCTTATTTTGTAAAATCTGCCATATTAATTGGAATGGACCTACCGTCCGGCAAGCGCAATTCCGCTGTGCCATCCATATTAAAGACTAAACTATCTAATCCTACGCCATAACCAGCTGCAAACTTAGCAAGTTTTTCTTGGACAGGGTCCACTGCAGGCTCATCATTCTCTCCTGAATCTAAACTTGGCTCACTTCCTTCATTTTCATGAGGCTTTGGAGTCGATGGAGTTTCAGATTGGGATTGCGAAGTGCTTGGCTTAGAAGTTGAGTCTGAAGGTTTCTCTTCTTTCGTTATTTCCTTTTGTTCTTCTGAAGTGCTTTGCGGCGTCTCTTCTGGTTGTTTTTCTTTTTCTCCTTGTCCCTTTTCCCCTGTAGTTGCTGTGGTTGGTTTCGTATTTTCTGCATCTTTTTGCGCATGCTCTTGGAATTGTTTGAGCACTCCCGGTTCTTCCGTCTTTTGTTTTGGATCTAAGACAGGGACTTCAACCACATAATACGATTCATTTTCTTCGTAAGGGTTCGCCATAAAGGTCACACGAATGACATTCCCCGGAGTAGAAGTGACTCCTTTATAGGCTTCAGGAATCGGCAACTGAATTTCCCCTACTTTATAATTATTTTCCAAATATGGTGTCCCGTGGAATTCATCAAAGACACGTACCAATGCTTCTGTTCCTCCCGGAATCTTATACTGTGGTTTCAATCTGAGATGAGTGTCCCCGGCATAAAACGGATAGAAAACAGCATGACTAGCCATTTCATAAGCAAGAGATGCGGTCACTGTGAATGTCCCTTCATAATGAACTTCTGGATAATCTTTTGAAGTGATACTATATTTAAATGTTTCTCCTGGAAGATACGATTTAAGAAGTTCAAAGTTCGCAATATTTCCAACTCCGTCCCCAAACACTCGACCAGATAGTTTCTCTAATTGATGACCGTCTGGAGTCGTGAGTTTTACAATCATATTCGTTCCTAATTTCTCGTCGATTCCCGGAGCAAATGTGAATGAAACACGCTTTTGCCCGTTGGCTAAAGTAAAGGCTTGATTATTAAAAGTGCTTGCTTTCAACAGCGCAATTGCTTCTTCTAATTCCGCACCAGTATACACTTTATTATTCCGTTTTTTGGCTACTCCATCTTCTGGTTTAGAGGTTTCATAATTATGATGAGAATGCCCGCCACTAAACGGTTTACTCTCATCAATCGGTTCTGCATGATGATGATCTCCATGAGGATAAATAATGGAGTTCTTTTCCTTATCAACCACAATTTGGTCTCGTTTAACCCCATATTCTTTCATAATTCGAGCAATTTTTTCCTCGATTTTTCTCTCTAACTCTTTTTCCGCTTTATTCTCCTGAGTCGTATTTTCAGAAGGAGTCGGTTCCTGCGTAGTATTTGGTTCGTTAGTCTCGGGTGCTTCCTCAACCTTTCGACCATAATACCGCGCTCTGGCTTCTTCTAGGTTTTCTTTAGGAATCAAATATTCCCATTGACTATTTACGAGTTGCTCATACGGAATGACATGAACATCTTTTAAACTACCATTATGAGCTACTAATAAATATCTGCTTGTTTTTCCGATAATATGATTTCCATCAAATAAAAATCCATCGCTCGTAGGATAATGAATTCCTGGAAATTGTTTTTCACTTGAAGAGGTGTCAGGTGTTTGATTCTCCTCTCTAGAACTTGAAGGAGGTGTTGACAGGAATGCTCCGGTTGTTCCTCCAAAATTGGATTGAACTAGACCTGGTGAAGAAAACGAATGCGCGGTTTGATTTAATTGACTCTTATAAATAAAGTGGTAATGGTCTCCGTGTCTCACCACATAACCAAGCTCATTCTCCTCAACAACATCTTTGAAATCAAAAGTATAATGGTCCTCGGTAGAATTCAATGGATAAGGTGTCTTCCCGTTTTTATGCTCGAAAATAGCATCTTTTGGAACTTCTCCATAGACGAAATGATAGTGATCTCCGTGTTTTTTAAGATATCCATTCGTAAAAACTTCACCCACGATAGTTTTAGGTTTATTCTTTTTAATTTCTTCAGCCGCTTTCTCGTATTTGGCCATTTTTTCCTTATCGATTTCTTCTTTTGTTGTATCCTCTGTAACTGGTTCTTCTTGTTTCATAGCGCCTTGTTGATTCACCCAAACAAATCCGCCTAATAAAGCGATACTAGCACTTCCAATAAAGAGTGATTTCTTCAGTAATTTCATTGAATTCCCCCCAAAAAACATTCTAAATCGTATTTATTACGTTTTACAATATACTACCCTACCTTGCTTCTGTCAACCACTTTGTGAGGAAAATCTTCAATCTTAAACTTTTAACTCTAATTATAACTGTTTAAAAAATTCCTAAAAGAATCGAGTTTTAATCGATAAATAAAAAATTTGAATTATACTAACAGAAAATCAATTACCAAAAGGAGCTTATTATGAATTCTTCTTTCAAAAAACTCATCTTAATGAATAGCTTATACGGATTGCTTTGGGGAGTTATTTTTATCTGGGCTAAATACATGGATGTCATTAGCGAAGCTCCAAAAGGGGGGATATTCCGATTTGATTTCCAATCGCTTGTTGGTTGTATTTTGCTATCTGGAATTTATCTGTTTCCACTTTTTAAAATGGCAGTTAAGAACACGAACCTCCTTGAGTGGAAAAAATCAATAGCTTTAAGCCTCTCTACGCTACTTGCTTTCTTAGTTGGAACTTTTGATATTTCAAAAAAAGAATTCCTCCTAAATCATGAAGGCCTCTTAAGTATCTTCGCAATTGCTTTATTTCACCAATTGTTATTCCTTATCTACAAATTCTTCAAACGAAGAAAACAGGCTTAAAACTCTTTAATGGAGACGATATTCCTATATATTTCATTTACAAAAAAACACCGGCTAAACCGGTGTTTTTTTATTCCTCATTCAATCTTCCAAGATAATACTTAAAAGTATCCTCATCATTCCCTAATTTTCCAAAGAACATTTCGTCAATATGTTCAATTTTAGGTACTGCTTCTTTTAATATTAATTCAGCTTTTTCATTCAAAATAACGGCTTTTGCTCTAGTATCTCTGGAATGTTCTTGTCTTTTTACAAAATCCTTTTTTTCCAACAAACTTAAAATTTGAGACACCGTCATAACATCTATTCCCGAAAGTTTAGAAATCATTACTTGAGTAACCTCATTTTCAGTTTGCAGTAAATAAGCAAGTGCAGCTAAGACTACAAACTGAGGATGTGTTAGGTTAATTTTTTTTAGTTCTTGTTTAATCATAAAATGCCATTTATTATAGGCTCTCATAAATAGCAAACCGGTCGATTTCTCAGAATCATTCTTATATTTTGATGTAAACAATCAAAGATCACCTTAACTTTCTAAGTATTTTTTTAGAATAAAGATAGAGTCTGGAACATCTGAAAAAACTTGTTTTAAAAATTCCAAGTGTTGGATATCTTCACTATCTAAGCTTACAGAATGTTTTATAATTACACTCCCATCATTATTATCGATAATTTGATGTCCAAAAAGTATATCCCCAAATGGAGTAGCCGTTTTATCCCAAAATTCTTCAAATACTTTTACATGAGTAAGTTCGTATTCCATTGGAGGCATGCCTTCAAGCTCCATAATTCCTTTTGAACCTGTTTCAAAATTACCTTTTAAAGTAATATTTTTTAAATCTTCCTCCCAAGTATACCATTTTTCAATATTGGCATAGTACTCCCAAGCCTCTTCTTTAGTTGTTTGGATTTTTAAGCTAAAACTAAATTCCATAATTATTCCTCCTTATAATAAGTATACTTATTATAAATATTTTTATCATTAGTGTCAAACAGAATAGAATCTTTATTGATTTTATTACTAGCATACAAATCATGGAAATTCACAACTAGGATAGAATATTCTTAAAAAGAATGAAAGAGCCCTTCGGATTCGGCAATAAAACGTGGCCCCTTCCTCTAACGAAGTCCCCACCACTATTGAGGTCTCTTCTCCTCCCTTCAAGTAACTCTCAGTGACAATGCGTTCCCTTCCTAAGCATTGCCGATAACATCGCAGCAGTCCATCAAAAAAGGAAAGCATAAAAATATCTTGCGAAGCCCTACAAACTCGCAGGAATAAAACAAAAACAAACTCCATAAAAGTACGAAAGAGCCCTTCGGATTCTATAGCAATCATCATAGCGAATGTAATCGATGCGAATTAGTGACTCTGGAAATTTATTTCCTAGAGTCACTTTGAGGCTCGATAGGAGCTGAGACGTAAGACTCAGCCCGATACAGCTATAATGATTGCTATGAAGAGTTCCGAAAGGGCTCGAAGTACATTGTAAGCACCAGTGTCTTTTACGTGAATTGCCTTAACAAAAATTAAACAGAATATCTGGCTGATCCAATTGTAGAGTACGATGGATAAACAAAAAGAGCATCAGTGGATTGAAAGAATAGTGGGAAATCGTATTGAAACGAATAAGAGGGAGTTAGGAATTGATTCCTTACTCCCTCTTTGAGGCTTCAAAGGTGAGTGACTACAGGCACGAGCCAGTACCCCACTATGACTCTTTCAATCATCAAACTGATGCTCGAAGGTTTATCCATCCCATCAAAAGATGGATGAATCTGTCAGATATTCTGTTTTTATTTCACCGGAGTTAAAGCAATGAACTGCTCGATGTTGTCGGCAACTTGCGCCAATGCTTTCTTCCAAAATGCGCTGTCTTCTACATCCACGCCCAACACCTTCGCGGTATCTTCCGCAGAAGTTACTGTTGTCGCACGCAATAACTCTTGATATTTCTCAACGAATCCTTCAGGTTGCTCTTGATAGATGGCATATAATCCTTTAGAGAACAATCCTCCGAATGCGTATGGGAAGTTGTAGAAGCTTAAGCCGCTGCTATAGTAGTGCGGTTTGCAAGCCCACATATATGGATGCATTGCATCTGGATCTAATCCATCGCCGTATGCTTCTTTTTGCGCATCCAACATTAATTTTTCTAAGTCTTTCGAGAACATAAAGCTCTTTTCACGGTTTTCGAAGACGGAAGCTTCGAATAAGTAACGTGAGTAGATGTCCACGATGATTTGTGTTGTATCTTGTAATTGTGATTCCAGTAACGCCACTTTTTCAGCATCGCTCGCCTCACTAATCACTGTGTTCATTACGATGTTTTCGTTGAAGGTTGATGCAGTTTCAGCAACAGGCATTGAGTACTCTTGGTTTAATACACGGTGGTTTTCGATATGTAAACCGTGGTACGCATGTCCTAATTCGTGCGCAATCGTTACAACGTCGCTTAATGAACCAGAGAAGTTTGTTAAGATACGTGATTGTTTAATGAATGGTAGGTTGCTACAGAACGCGCCCCCCACTTTTCCTTTACGTGGTAAGAAGTCGATGTAGTTATTTTCGTATGCTTCTTTTGTCATCTGTGCTAAATCTTCAGAGAACCCTTTGAAGTTTTCTAATAAGAATTCTTTAGACTCTTCGATGGTGAAACGACGTGAGCTTTCTCCGATAGGTGCAAATAAGTCGTAGAATGGTAATCCATTTTCATGACCTAATAGTGCTGCTTTATGTTTTAAGTAAGCACGGAATTGTGGTAAGTATTCGCGAATCGCTTCAAGAAGTGCATCCAATGTTTTACGAGACATACGAGATGCTTCTAATGTTTGTGCGAGTGGTGATTCGAATCCACGTAAGCTTGTTTCTGTAAGTACTTGTTGTTTAATATTGTTTAAGGCAAATGCAATTGGTTCTTTGATCGTATCGTACATTTTCAACTCTGTTTCGTACGCTTCTTTACGAACCGCTGCATCAGAATCGTACGCCATATTACGAATTTCGCTAAGCGTTACTTTTTCGCCTTTAAATTCGCCTTCCACGCCTGAAGTCATCGCTTCGAAGAGTTGTTCCCAACCGTCTCCACCGCTGATAGAGAATTTCGCAATCACATCTTCTAATTCATCGGATAATAGATGTTTGTATTGTTGTTTTGCTTCTGCAAAGTAGAATTCGTAGTCTTTTAGATTTTCGTCGGATGTGATATCTGTTTCCACGCTTCCGATAAATTTGTAGACTTTTGTATACGCACTGTTTAACGCAGCATACGCATTGCCGAATAATGTACGATATTTATTCGCTGTTTCGTCTGTTGTGTTCGCAGTTAATGTTAAATTAATGTAGTTTCCTAAACGGCTGCTTAATACGCTAAACTCTTCTAGAGATGCAATTGCCGCTTTAATCGACTCTAAGTTATCGTCAAGCGTTAAGCTATTGAATACCTCTCTAAAGTTTGAAAAACGTTCAAAGTCACGTTTAAACTCTTCACTTTCAAATGAAGGATAGATTTCTTTTAATGACCATTCTGTTGACATTTTGGATCCCCCTTATTTTCACTATATGTTTTATTCTACCCAATTTTTCTGAAAATTCATAGTGTAAGTACCTTTATTCTCCCCCAAACAACGTGTATACTTAAGAGGCAAACAGTTTTCAAAAAGGAGTTCTTATGAAAAAGACTTGGAAAGAATTGTTCCCAGATGCCGTTCTTGGAGAATCGACTCAAAATACTGTTCCTGTACAGTTGAACGGCGAAACGATTTTTCTCTTAGAAGAAAGTTTATCAGAACGTGAACGATTCCTCATTCAAACATTAACTACACAACCGACAAAAACAACTGCTCCAACGCATCCTTGGCTTGCCTACTTGGAAGGAAAAGGGGCTCTTCCAAGCGAGACCGCATATATTCAAAGCGTGCATTTAGCCATCTTTCCAAAACAGGAAGGCGTCTTTCACGAAAAAGACTGGTTAGAATTTGTCGAGAACCTAACCGTTGGATCGCTTGCCATCTTCAAAAACTTCCGCCATCATTACACGCTGGTCGTGAATCCGGGAGTCTCAACCGCTCTTGCTAGCACTCTTTTTGAAGTAAAATCCGCTATTGAAGACGACTTTGCGGTAGAGCTACAAATCTTTATTGGGAACCGCTGGGCGACCAATACGAATACACCCTTACTATACCAAGCCGAGAAAGCTCTATTTGTTGAATATTTATTACATTCTCACAAACGTTCTTGCCTCGAGTTTTCTCCTGTTCTACTATGGGGAATCGCCAATGGACTGGTGGATATTGCCCCGATTGCGGATGAACTACTCCTTCTTTTAAACGTAGAAGAAGTAAAAGAGGTCGTTGAAGCACTTTGGGATGCCCATGGAAATGTCTCAAAAGCTAGTAAAAAATTGTTCTTACATCGGAATACCTTGCAGTATCGCATCGATCGTTTTGCAGAACAAACTGGGCTCAACGTCAAGGACATGAACGACCTTACGCTCTGTCACTTACTCTTACAAAAACAAAGTTACTAAAAAAACAGCCACTTCTATATAGCATAGAAGTGGCTGTTTTCATTATAATATTAAACTTTTACAGCTTCTTTTTTAGGAGCGACTTTTGTTTCTTTAATCGTCACTTTCCCTTTTTGAGAACCGATTGTCACTTTTTGGCCGAAGCGAATTTCTCCGCTGAGGAGTGCTTCACTTAGTGGGTCTTCGATTTTCTTTTGAATTGCACGACGAATTGGGCGTGCCCCGTATTCTGGGTCGAATCCTTCTTCTGCAATTAAATCAATCACACCTGAAGTGAATTTCAATTCGATATTGAGTTCCGCAAGACGTGTCTTAATATCTTTTGTCATCAATTGAACGATTTGACGTAATTCCGGTTTCGTTAATTTATGGAAGACGATAATTTCGTCGATACGGTTTAATAGTTCTGGACGGAACGCATTCTTCAACTCTTCACGGATACGTTTTTCCATTGCAGCATGGTCATGTTGGATGGTTTTCGCGCCGAAACCAACTGATTTTTCATCTCTGAGAGCTGTTGCCCCAAGATTTGATGTCATGATGAGAATCGTATTTCTGAAGTCGACTTTACGTCCTTTTGAATCAGTCAAATGTCCATCATCTAAGACTTGTAATAAAATATTAAACATATCTGGGTGGGCTTTTTCAATTTCATCTAAGAGAATCACAGAGTAAGGTTTGTTGCGAATTTTCTCTGTTAATTGTCCCCCTTCATCGAATCCAACGTATCCTGGAGGTGAACCCACTAAACGGCTAACCGCGTGTTTCTCCATATACTCAGACATATCGATACGAACAAGTGCGTCTTGGTCGCCAAACATTGCTTCCGCTAAAGTTTTGGCTAGCTCTGTCTTACCAACCCCTGTAGGTCCAAGGAATAAGAATGAACCGATTGGACGTCTTGGATCTTTCAACCCACTACGCGCACGGCGAATGGAACGAGCCACTGCTGATACAGCTTCTTCTTGTCCAATCACGCGTTGATGCAATTCTTTTTCAAGATGCACGAGACGTTCACTTTCTTTTTTCTCCATTTGTTTTAATGGAATACCAGTCCATTGGGATACCACTTCTGCGATATCTTCTTCAGTAATGGCCGCAACGAATTCTTGTTTCGCTTCGATTTCTACTTTTTGACGAAGTTTTTCAAGCTTGTCGCGTTTGGCTTGTTCTTTCTTGCGTAAACGAGCTGCTTCTTCGAATTTTTGTTCACGAATCGCTTCGTCTTTCTTCACTGCGAGTTCTGCCACTTCTACTTCGAGTTTTTGAAGTGGTGAGTGTTTACCACTGCGGTCCAGACGGGCTTTTGCAGCTGTTTCGTCCATCAAGTCGATGGCTTTATCTGGTAATTTACGAGATGTAATATAACGAACCGATAATTGTACCGCTGCTTCAATCGCTGCGTCTGTGATTTCCACACGGTGGTGGTCTTCATAACGTTTGCGAAGGCCTTTTAAAATTTCAACAGTGTCATCTGCGCTAGGTTCGTTGACATGAACAGAGGCAAAACGACGTTCTAAAGCTGCATCTTTTTCAATATATTTTTGATACTCATCTAAAGTTGTCGCCCCAATAACTTGGATTTCACCACGAGCAAGGGCAGGCTTTAGAATATTAGAAGCATCAATCGAACCTTCCGCTCCACCGGCACCAATCAACGTATGCAACTCATCAATAAAGAGAATCACATCTTGTTCACGGTATACTTCGTCCAAAATTTTCTTCATGCGCTCTTCGAACTCACCACGGTATTTTGTTCCCGCAACAACCGCACCCATGTCTAACATCATCAAACGTTTTTCGGCGATTTCTTCTGGAACTTCTCCGCTCACCATACGTTGTGCTAAGCCTTCAACAATAGCTGTTTTACCAACACCTGGTTCCCCAACAAGAACTGGATTATTTTTTGTACGACGACTAATAATTTGTATAATACGACGTACTTCTTCTTCACGACCAACCACTGGATCAATCTTACCTTGGCGCGCTAATTCTGTTAAGTCACGCGCTAATCCATTTAATGTAGGGGTTCCCTCTTGGCTAGATTCTTGGCGGGCTTTTCTTTTAGCAGCTCCAGAACTAGCAGGTTGAATTCCTATTTTCCCGTAGATTTCTTTCATTAATTCTTGAGGGTCAACTTGGTTATCACGAAGAATCTTCGTTGCTAATACTTCCTCACGTAATAAGGCTAATAATAAGTGTTCTGTTCCAACTTGTGGCACTTCGAGGCGTTTTGCTTCATCTGTAGCAGATAAAATCACCTTTTTAGCTCTAGGAGAATAAGGCATTAAATAAGGATCCATCTGTTTTCGGTTTGAGCCATATCCTGTCAGTGATTCGATTTCCGTACGAACGATTTCTGCTGTGAGGCCTGCTGCACGTAGTACATGTCCAGCAATTCCTTCTTGTTCTAAGATTAACCCTAATAATAAATGCTCTGTCCCGACAGCCTGATGCTTAAATAAAATAGCTTCTCTAGCAGCTAAAACCATCGCACTTTTTGCTTTTGGTGTAAAAATTTCACTCATGGACTTTATCCTTTCTGTTTCTAACGATACTTCAAGTTATCGATTAATTTCTTCATCATATTACTACGAATTTCATCTCCATTTTTAACAGAAACTGGAAACGTGTCCTTCTCCATCATCAAAGCCATCATTTGGGCTTCACGTTTTGATATTAATTCGTTCTCATATAAATTTTGTAATAAATGATTTGCTTCTCGTACTGATAATTGAGGCGGAATTAAATCTCCTAAAGTGTTTAGAATATCCATTTCATCCACTAAATTTACTTTCATAATGCGGATATAGCCACCGCCACCTCGCTTACTTTCTACGACATACCCTTGTTGGATGGTAAAACGAGTATTAATCACGTAATTAATTTGAGAAGGAACGCAATTGAATTGATCTGCAATCTCACTGCGTCTGATTTCTACTATTTCATTCGAAAGCAATACATTTTTTAAATAACTTTCTATCAAATCGGACATATTTTGATTCTGATTTTGCATTCATCTTCCTCCTTTAACCTTGACTATATTTGACTTTAATTATACAAAAGTTTTCCCTCATTGCCAATTAAATTGCCTTTAAAACAAAAAAGAAGCTAGACATTTGTCTAGCTTCTTTTCTTCATAATTATCGGGAATACAGGATTCGAACCTACGACCCC
>NZ_KV786420.1:0-31820 GCF_001806915.1 Granulicatella sp. HMSC30F09
AATTGTCTAACTTTTTGGGGTCAGTACATTTTTCCGAGGTGGTTTTTGTTTTCCCTTGAGTGTAACAATAATGTTACGTAACAAAAATTTTACAACTCAATAAGTTGGGTTGTATCAAAATTGATACAAAAAGAGTAGAGTGTATCATGCATGATACACTCTGAATTCTGTGAGCCTTTCACCTGAATTTTTGCACAAAAAAGAACCTCAAAAACTGAATGGAAATCTTTTGAATTCTATAGTGAGAGCAGTAGTGAGTGTAACCAATGTGAATTACAGACCGTTTTACGGCCTGTTTGAAGCTTGGTAGGGTTGAGACCTTGGCTCAACCCGATACAACTACTGCCATCACTATGAGGATATTTAAAAGATTGCAATGAAGTTTTGAGGTTCGTGTTTTTAAAATGAATTACGCTTCACCGAAAATGCCTGTTGAAAGGTAACGTTCGCCTGTATCTGGTAATAGAACGACAACAGATTTGCCTTTTCCTAAGCGTTTTGCCACGCGTAAAGCGGCAGTTACAGCAGCTCCAGAAGAAATACCAGCAAGGATACCTTCTTTAGCAGCTAAGTTTTTCGCTGTTTCAATCGCATCGTCACTTGTTACAAGTTCAAAACCGTCGATCACATCACGGTCGATAATGCTTGGTTTAAAACCAGCAGAAATTCCTTGGATGCGGTGTTTTCCTTTTTGACCTTTAGAAATAAATGGCGCTTCTTCAGGTTCAACCCCGATGATTTCAACGTCTTTATTGACTTCTTTTAACGCACGGCCAACACCTGTAATCGTACCCCCAGTACCGATACCGCTGATATAAGCATCTGGAGTTTTTCCGTCGAAGGCTTTAATAATTTCTTGTCCAGTTGTTTGATAGTGGATAGCTGGGTTTGCTTCGTTGTCAAATTGACGTGCCCAGAAGTAGCCAGGTTGTGCAGCTAATTCTTCTGCTTTGGCAACGGCAGCGCCAAATCCATCCGCAGCAGGCGTTAATAATACTTCTGTACCGTATGCTTTCATTAATTGACGGCGTTCGATAGACATGGATTCAGGCATGATTGTAATGACCTTATATCCTTTAGCAGCGCCGATAAGTGAAAGTCCTACCCCTGTATTTCCACTTGTTGCTTCGATGATTGTGTCGCCAGGTTTTAGCGAGCCATCTTTCTCAGCTGTTTCGATGATGTTTAAAGCGATACGATCTTTGACAGATCCACCGGCGTTAAACGACTCGACTTTTACATATACATCTGCAGAATCGTCTGAAACTAAACGGTTTAGTTTCACAAGGGGAGTGTTCCCGATTAATTCTGTGATAGTTTCTACTGATTTGACCATAAATGATTCCTCCATAAAGTTAGACTGGGCAACTTTAAGGGTTGCTTGGTTTTAATTGTAACTGGGAATGAGTAGGTGCACAATAGTTTTTTATAAAAAAACAAAAAAAGTATAGAAAATTCACTTTAGTTATGATACACTACCCTCTAGCAAGGGCTTTTAAACTCATCCAGAGAGGTGAGAAAGGCTAAGAACAAGTTTATTAGATTAGCCCTACGCTTAATAACATAGGGCTTTTTGTGTGCACAAAAACGCCCGGAAAAGAGGGGAAAATGGAGTTACAAACTTCAAAAGTCGATCTGTTGTTGGATGTGGATCAAAAACCGGAGCTCGTGCCTGGACTGTTCTTGAGTTTGCAGCACGTGTTTGCGATGTTTGGAGCCACTGTTTTAGTGCCGTTAATATTGGGGATGCCAGTATCGGTTGCTTTATTTGCGTCAGGATTAGGAACACTAATCTATATGGTAGCGACGCAATTTAAAGTACCTGTTTACTTGGGATCCTCTTTTGCTTTTATTACGGCCATGCAGTTTGCAATGGCGCAAATGGGCGGAAGTCCAGATGCAGCTCAGACAGGGGTAGTGTTAGTCGGACTATTGTATGTGGTAGTGGCAATTTTCGTGAAGTTATTAGGAACGGGATGGATTAACCGATTATTACCACCGATTGTCATTGGACCGATGATTATTGTGATTGGTCTAGGCCTGGCAAACAGTGCGGTTAAAAATGCGGGCTTTGTTGTGGATGGAGACTGGAAACCAATGTTCGTGGCGGTGGTGACCTTCCTTATTACAGCATTTATTAATACGAAAGCAAAAGGTTTCTTGAAAATAATCCCATTCTTATTTGGGATTATCGGTGGATATATCGTAGCCATCTGCTTTGGTCTAGTAGATTTCACAAAAGTAATAGAAGCTCAATGGATTGCCTTACCTGAGTTATACTTGCCGTTCGATACAAATGGGCTCTTCAATCAGTATCATTTATACTTCGGTCCAGAAACATGGGCGCTTCTACCAGTAGCCGTTGTGACGATTGCGGAACATATTGGAGACCATACCGTACTCAGCCAAATTTGTGGGAAGCAATTCTTGAGTAATCCAGGCTTACACCGTACCTTAATCGGGGATGGCGTAGCAACCGCGGTATCTGCCTTTCTAGGAGGTCCAGCGAATACGACTTATGGTGAAAATACTGGGGTTGTGGGACTAACACGTATTGCTTCTGTATCCGTCATTCGTAATGCAGCGATTATTGCAATTCTCCTCAGTTTCTTTGGTAAATTCACGGCTTTAGTTCGTACGATTCCAAATGCAGTACTTGGAGGAATGGCGATTCTCCTTTATGGGGTTATTGCTTCCAATGGGTTGAAAGTGTTAATTGAAAAACAAGTAGACTTCCGTCAAGTACGTAACTTAATTATTGCAAGTTCCATGTTAGTACTAGGATTGGGTTCTGCGGTATTACAATTAGGACCAGTAACGTTATCAGGTACAGCTCTTTGTGCCATTGCAGGAATTCTGCTCAATCTCATTTTACCTCACGAAAAAGTAGAAGATAACGAATAATTATCATAAAAAATATATCAAGAAAAGCACTGAAGACATGAATACGTGATGTCTTCAGTGCTTTTTTGACGGTTTAGTTCAAAAATACAGCATTTATATAAAAAAATTAATAATAAATCTGATTAATTACAATGGAAGTAAATTTTTTAGAGTGATTTTATTAATAAAAGAAGCTTAAATTACTTGCGCCAATGGATATATACTCTTATATTATATAAGTAATGTAGTTAAAATTATTTACAAAAATATATAAAAATGACTGTTTTTGACCGTTTTAAACCGAATCGGTCAAGAAAATTAGCAGATTGATACATTTAGGAGGAACTGCATGCTTACTGAAAAGAGAAGAAGAATTATTTTAGATTTATTAGACAAGGAAGATACAGTTCACCTAAAGGATTTAATGGAGGCTCTCCAGGCTTCTGAATCCACTATTCGACGCGATCTTTCTTTATTAGAAGAAGAAGGAACCCTGATTCGTATCCATGGTGGTGCTAAAAGAGTGTATTCAAAAGAATTTGAACCGACCACCAAAGAAAAAGAACGTTCAAATCGAAGAGAAAAAGAGTGTATTGGTCGCTATGCAGCCTCTTTAGTAACGAACGGCGAAACGATTTATATGGATGCAGGGACAACGACTTTAAGAATGATTCCGCATTTAGAAGGAAAAGATGTCACGGTGATTACAAATGGGGTACAGCAGGCCCATCTTCTTGCAGACTATGGAATCAAAACGGTGTTATTAGGCGGTCAAGTAAAGGTAGAAACGAGTGCAGTTATTGGAACTCTTGCTCAAAACCAACTCAGAGAATATTTCTTTAAAAAAGCGTTTCTCGGGATGAATGGAGTCGATCTCAGTTATGGGTATACAACGCCGGATGAGGAAGAAGCTCAAATTAAAAAAATTGCCATTAGTAAGAGTAATCATGCTTATGTTTTGGCGGATTCTAGTAAATTTGCTAAAGTAAGTTTATGTAAGGTTGCTGATTTTCATCAAGTAACCATGGTAACAAACACGACGAAAGAGCAAGCGGACTTACGTTACCGTATGGCTGGTAGCATTCGTCTTGTTGAAATGGACGCATAAAAGAGGAGAGATAGCATGATTTACACGATTACGTTTAATCCAGCAATTGACCTTGTTGTAAAAGTTCCTAATTGTGAACTAGGCACATTAAACCGTTCTGTGGAAGAAAATTACGTTGCAGGCGGTAAAGGAATTAATATGTCGGTAATCCTAAAACGATTAGGGTTTGATAATACAGCCACTGGGTTTTTAGCAGGTTTTTCAGGAAACTTCATCAAAGAAGCTCTCCAATCCGAAGGTATCGGGACAGACTTTATTCAAATCGATGGAGTCACTCGAATTAATCTAAAGTTGAAGAGTAATGAAGAAACGGAAATTAATGCAAATGGACCGGTTGTAACCAAGGACGATTTTGGACGTCTAGTGACCTATTTTGAAGACCGACTTCAAGAAGGGGATGTTGTATTTTTAGCAGGGAATGCAGGAAATGGAATGGACCATTCGGCTTATACGACCATTGCTAAATTATGTGACGAAAAAGGGGTCAAACTAGTCCTCGATACAACAAAGGATTTACTGACCAAATGTCTTCCATACCATCCGTTTATCATTAAACCAAATCATCATGAATTAGGTGAGATTTTCGGGGTAACGATTGAGACAGAAGAACAAATTGTAGATTATGCAAAACAATTACAGCAAATGGGGGCTAGAAATGTACTGATTTCTCGCGGTGGTGATGGCGCAATGCTTATCACAGAAACTGGAGAAGTGTACACATCGAATGTTCCGAAAGGGACACTTGTGAACTCTGTAGGCGCAGGGGACTCAATGCTTTCTGGTTTCATGGCAAAATTTATCGAAACAGGCGATTATGCAGCAAGCTTGAGGCAAGGAGCTGCGACTGGAAGTGCGACAGCCTTTTCTGTAGGAATTGCTGAAAAAGCATTTATTGAAGAGCTATTACCACAAGTTGTGGTTACGAAACAGTAAGAGTGAAGGTGACGAAAATGAAATTATCAGATTTGTTTATTAAAGAAGCCATGGATTTACATCTAACGACTTCAACTAAAAAAGAAACGTTACAGCATTTAGCAGGGAATTTTGCAAGCCTTGGTAAAGTAAGTGATGTGGATGCTTACGTGGCAGCTCTAGAAGCTCGTGAAGCGCAATCTACCACTGGTGTAGGTGACGAAATTGCCATTCCTCACGCACAACACGAATCCATTACGCAAGCTGCGATTGTTTTTGGACGTAGCGAACAAGGAATTGAATGGGAATCGTTTGACGGCCAACCTGCAAAATTAATCTTCATGATTGCGGCTCCAGCAGGGGGCGGAGGCGAGCACCTGCAAGCCTTAGCAAAACTATCATCAGTATTAATGAATCCTGAAGCAAAAGCAGCCTTACTTCAAGCAGGGGATTCTGATGAAGTGGTTGAAGTCTTTAAAAAATTTGAAGAACCACAAGAAGAAGCCGTTGAAGAAGTAGCAGAAGAAGCAGCGCCATCAAACGACGATGTGTATATTTTAGCGGTCACAGCTTGCCCAACAGGAATCGCACATACCTTTATGGCCGAAGAAAAATTAAAACAAGCCGGAAAAACGGCTGGGTACAAAATTAAAGTAGAAACAAACGGACAATCTGGTATCGGCAACCGTTTAACAAAAGAAGATATCGAGCGCGCAACAGCAGTCATTGTTGCAGCGGACAAACAAGTCGAAATGGCTCGTTTCGACGGCAAGCCCGTCATCATCACTAAAGTAGCGGATGGAATCAACAAAGCGGACGAATTAGTAGCTCGTGCAGCTAAAGCGGATGCGCCAATTTACCACGCTAGTGAAGATGCGAATGCCACAGAAGAAAGCGTAGAAGGCGAGTCTCTTGGCCGTCAATTCTACAAACACTTAATGAATGGTGTGTCACACATGTTACCATTCGTTGTTGCTGGTGGGATTTTAATCGCTGTTTCATTCTTCTGGGGAATTACTTCCTTTGATGTGAAGGATACAGCAAATTATAACCCTATTGCTGAAGCAATCTTCCGTATGGGTAAATTAGCCTTTGCGATGATGCTTCCAATGTTAGCAGGTTTTATCGGACAATCGATTGCGGATCGTCCCGGTTTAGTGGTCGGTTTCATGGGTGGGGTATTTGCGAACCCTGCTTTATTCACAGATTTTGCAACTGGCGGAGTTTTTGCTGAAGGATATGTTTCTTCTGGATTCCTAGGAGCGCTCATTGCAGGGTTCTTAGCCGGCGGAATTATTTCGTTCCTAAAATTTGCTTTCTCATGGTTACCAAAATCATTAGAAGGATTAAAACCAATTTTCTTATTCCCTGTATTCGGGGTTCTTATCATGGGTGCTTTAATGTTATTCGTGATCAATGGACCAATGGGTGCAGTGATGAATGGCTTAACAAACTTCTTAGCAAATGTTCCGAGAGAACTTGGCATGGTATTAGGATTTTTAGTGGGAGCTATGATGGCTATTGATATGGGTGGCCCAATCAATAAAGCAGCTTATGTAACAGGAACTGCCTTAGTGACAAGCGCTGGTGCAGCAGGGTCAGACGTGATGGCTGCAGTAATGGTTGGTGGAATGGTTCCTCCTTTAGCGATTGCAATTGCTGCAACACTTAATAAAAACTTATTTACAGAAGCAGAAAGAAACAGTGCATATGTAAACTATGTAATGGGTGCTGCATTCATTACAGAAGGTGCAATTCCGTTTGCAGCGGCACATCCTTTACAAGTCATTCCTTCATTGGCATTTGCTTCAGGTGTATCTGGTGCGTTATCAATGGCGTTTGGTATTGTTAGCCGTGTTCCTCATGGTGGGTTATTCGCTGCGTTTGTAAATGGTGTTTCAAACCCATTAGCATTCGTTTTAATTTGGCTTGTTGGTGGAATTATCGGTGCACTATTGTTAAATATCACCTTATCTAAAAAAGCAAAATAAAAAGTGAATTAAGGCTTCTAAGGTTTTTCCTTAGGAGCTTTTTGTTTGTTCATCAGAAAAAATCTGCAAAAATTGAGCTTAAGGATTGCAAAAGAGGAAAGTAGAGGGTATATTTAAAACAGTTAAATAAATAGAAAATACAAAGGGGTGCCTCTATGGCTGAGATGTATGTACAAACCCTTGAACCTGTTACGTTAATACGTGCGTAGGAATTGTATTCGATTTCGAAGTTAGTTGGAGTCTCTTTGTGTTTTCAAGAAAACGAAGGAGGCTCTTTTTTTAATGAAGAGAAATGTTTTAATTTGGGTAGAGGTTGCGATTATCGCTGCACTCGCAATGGTACTATCATTTGTACCAAAACTAGCAGGTTGGTTTTCACCATCATGGGGAGCAATTATTCTTGTTATTTTTTCACTCCGTAGAGGATTGACACCTGGTTTGGCTGCTGGACTTTTATGGGGATTGATTCACTTCCCTCTAGGAAAAGTATCATTCTTATCTGTAGAACAAGTATTGATTGAATATATCATTGCATTTACAGTTATGGGTCTTGCTGGTTTAGTATATGGACCTTTCCAAAAAGCATTGAAAAATGATAAATTTTCTTCTGCAATTGTATGGTCAGGGATCGCAGCATTATTAGGAGTAGGTGTGCGCTACTTCGTTCATTATATCGCTGGAGTGTTATTCTGGGGGCAATATGCTCCAGAAGGAACAAGTCCATGGGTATACTCATTATCTGTTAACGGGACAGCAGGGGCTGGAACATTTTTAGTAGTTATGGTTGCATGCATCTTGTTGATTCGTCAAAAAAAAATATGGATAGCAAAATAGGGAAATTGTGCTTTCCGAGTCCTGGTTTAACCTGAAACCAGGGCTCTTTTTGTTGGAAAAGAAAGAGTAAGACACTTCGTACCTTCAAATAACTCTATAGTAGTCATTAGTGCTGTACCGACCTGAGCCTAGGTCTCAGGTCTAACGAGCTTCAAACTGACACTAGGAATGAATTCCAAGTGTCAGTAATTCACATCGATTACAAACGCTACAATGACTACTATAGAATTTGAAGGCACTCGTTATTCTTACTCTTTTTTAGTAAAAGAACCTGGTTTTGGTTAAACCTTATAAAGGGTGATGGGCGGAGAAGGAGAAGAAGTGTGTGCCGTTTATTGAAGGCACTCGTTATTCTTACTCTTTTTCCGTAAAAGAACCTAGTTTCGGTTAATCATTTTATAGGGTAGCTGAAGAGCGGGAGTGTTTGACAGAAGCTCATTTCAATAGTAAAGTTAATGAAGAAAGAGGTGTTGGTATGGTAACAGAATGTGAAAAAATGAATGTCTCTCATGAGATATGGATGATGATTATGAAAATTTACAATGAGAATCTACGGACGTTTTCGATTTCATTAAAAGAATTAGGATTGAATCCAACACATTTTGAAGTTTTACATGTGATTTTTAGACAAGGAACAGTGGACCAAAAGACAATTGCCTCCACTTTGAACTTAACGCAGGGGAATATTACCCACTGTATTCACCATTTACAAAAATTAGAATTAATTACCATTGAGAAAAGTTGGAAAACAAAACATATATCACTGACAGAAAAAGGAAAACAGCAGCTTGATCAATTAATTCCTGCTCAGCATGAAATGATGGAATATACATTAAGAGGATTGAATTGCACGCAAAAACAACAATTGCGTGATTTGCTAATTTCATTTGAAAATACGTGTAAATCCTCAGTTTAAGTATAATTTAAATTGAAATCGTATCCTTATATAGGAGGGGAAACCATGAGAATTCTAGTAGCTGAAGATGAAATTGATTTAGCGGAAGCTCTGAAGATGATGCTCGAAATGCAAAAATATAGTGTAGAAATGGTCCATGATGGCGAAGACGCGCTTTTTTATGCGGAGTCTACGCCATATGATTTAATTTTATTAGATGTCATGATGCCTAAAAAGAATGGAATCGAAGTGGTCAGAGAATTACGTTCCAACGGGATTCATACACCGGTCCTGATGTTGACAGCAAAAAGTCAATTAGAGGATAAAGTGACTGGTCTTGAAGAAGGAGCGGATGATTATTTAACGAAACCTTTTGAAGGTGCTGAGTTGTTAGCGCGCGTGAAATCTTTACTACGTCGTCCGAATGTATTTGTGGCATCTGTTATGACACTAGGGAATGTTGAATTAAACCGAGATACCTTCACGATGATGACCTCTAAAGGGCAAGTATTATTAAATAATAAAGAATTTCAATTGATGGAATATTTTATGATGAATAGTAATCAAGTGCTTTCTACGGATTTAATTATGGAGAAAGTTTGGGGACTTGATTCAGAGGCCGAAATTAATGTCGTTTGGGTGAATATCTCATCGTTGCGAAAAAAATTAGCAACGATTGAGGCCGATGTAACGATTAGATCTGCTCGCGGACTGGGCTATCAATTAGTGGTTGAATCAGCAGCCAACTAAGCATCCTGTATATGTTTAGAAAAAGAAAAGGAGGAGCATATGTTTCGACAACTACAAAAAAGTTTTGTGAAGAGTGCCATGTTATCTTTTACAATCGTACTCTTTGTAGTCTTAGTGATTGTGAATGGGATAAACTACCGACAAACAATCGAACAAGTAGATCGTGTGGCAACGATGTTAGTTGAAAATAATGGAACGTTCCCAGATGCTCCATCCAATGAGGGGCCAAAAGAACACCCTTCACATGGAAAGCCAATTGGTCATGAATTTAGAAAAGATGACCAATTATCCACGCGCTATGCGTTTGTTAAAGTTGAAAATAATGAAGTAACTTCTGTAGATCAATCGCATTTAATCTCTGTAGAAGAATCAAGTTTAAAAGAGTCAGCTCTGCGATTGGTAGAGTCCAAATCCTTGAGTGGATGGGAAGGAAGTTTGCGTTACAAGCTTTCGGGTGAAGAATCATCTTTTATGGTCGTTTTTGTAGATGCGAACCGTGAAGTCCAACAAGTATGGCGCCTATTAATGGTAACCGGGGGAGTTTTTATCGCCTGTTTGATAATTGTTTATATTCTTGTCCGTGTCGTTTCTAAGAAAGCAATTCGACCATTTGTTGAGAATGTTGAACGCCAGCAACAATTTATTGCTAATGCGAGTCATGAGATTAAAACACCGCTGGCAGTCTTGTCAGCCAATACAGACGTTTTAGCGATGATGGGAACACAGGAAAAATTTGTCGATAGCAATAGAAGACAAATTAAACGATTGAATGCCCTAGTGGAGCAAATGCTACTTCTTTCTAGATACGACGAAGGGGAAGCAAGCACAACTAAAGAAAAAGTTGATTTAGTGGGTGTTACAAAAAATATCGTTGAAGAGATTCAACCGGTATTAGATGAAAAAGGACTTCAAGTTACATTTACCGGAAATGATTCCAGCGTGATGACAACAAATAAAGAAGCCATCACAGAATTAATTCGAATTTTATTAGACAATGCCATCAAGTATACAGTAGGAAGTTCTACGATTACGGTTGGTGCAAAAGAACATCAAATTTCGTTTGAAAACAATACTGAGCCAATTACAAAAGAACAAGTCAGTCAATTATTTGATCGATTTTACAGAGTAGACAGCTCAAGAAATCGTGCCACAGGTGGAAGTGGACTTGGACTTGCCATTGCAAAGAAGATTGCTGAAACCAATCAAGTCCGCTTGAGCGCCGAATTAATCAGCGACCATCAGATTCGCTTTGTCATTGATGGTGAAGAAAATGGATAACCGATTTGTTTACGAAGTTTTAGAAGTGGTAGGTGAAATTCCTAGAGGGAAAGTGGCTACCTATGGACAAATTGCTAGTCTTGTAGGACGACCGAAAAACGCAAGACTCGTTGGGAAAATTTTAAGTCAGGTGGAACTCTTAGGGGACTATCCTTGCCACCGAGTCGTTAATGCGAGTGGAAGACTTGTACCTGGATGGCTGGAGCAAAAGGAGTTATTAGAAACAGAAGGAATCCTCTTTAAAAGCCCAACAAATATATCGCTAAGAGAATATCAATGGAATCCTGAAGTGGATTAGCTCAATCTGAAGAAAAGATTGGGCTTTTATTTTTATAGTGATTTAAGATAGATAGAAAATCAAAGATATTGGAAAATCATTCCAGCGTCTTTTTTTCGTACGAAATTATCATATATGGTAATTATCATATATGATAATTTTCAGTTTGAAAAAACTTTTTCGAAAATCTTTTTTTGTTTTAAGTTCATTTTAGGTAAGCTCGTTATGATAGAACCATCAACAAGATGTTGATAGGAAGCGAGGAGGACTAACATGAGAAGAAGCAAATTAATTGTTCTACTATCCACAATTACCATTGCAACTACATTGGTTGCATGTCAAAACACACAAGCACAAACAGCGACTGAAACTTCACAAGTACAATCGCAACAAAGTCCTCCCGCTAAACCTGGAGGAGAAGGGTTTGGCGGAAGTGACCAAGTGACTCAAGGGGATGCAGCAACAAACTTAACAACAGATGCAACAGTAACTGGAGAAACTTACGAATCTACTGGTGATGATGAAAATGCGCTTCGTGTAACAGGGGCAACAGTTACATTAGATGGCGTAACGGTTAACAAAACAGCCGGAGCGACATCGAATACAGAAAACGGAGACTTCTATGGAATAAACGCAGGATTCTTAGCAACCGATGGAGCAACAGTGACGATTAAAAACGCTACTGTAAATACAACGGCTCAAAACGGTAACGGAGTGTTCAGTTACGGCTCAGGAACAACCGTCAATGTATCAGATACAAGCATCACAACAACAAAAGATAACTCAGGTGGTATCCAAACTACTGGTGGCGGCACGATGAACGCTACAAACTTGACGGTGAATACCGCAGGGAATTCATCAGCAGCGATTCGTACAGACCGTGGTGGGGGTACGGTAGTCGTAGACAAAGGAACTTACACTTCTACAGGATACAACTCACCAGCCGTATACTCTACAGCAAATGTAACTGTTAAAAATGCAACTTTAAACGCTGAGAACTCAGAAGCACTTGTAATCGAAGGTCAAAACTCTATTACATTAGAAAATACAAATGTTACAGGGAATATGAGTTCACCAGAAGGTAGCTCTTCAGACAACAACGTACACAATGTGATGATTTACCAATCAATGTCAGGAGATGCCGAAAGTGGAACGGCTACTTTCACAATGAAAGGTGGCTCGTTAACAGGACGTAATGGAGACCAAATCTATGTAACGAACACACACAGCGTTATTACTTTAGAAGACGTAACAATTACAAATCAAGATACATCTGGCAGATTACTTGCCGTCTTAGGAAATGATGCGACACTTGGCTGGGGTACAGCTGGTGCCAATGGTGGTCAGGTTGAATTAACAACGACAAACCAAACATTAACAGGAGCTATTGAGGTTGATACCGTTTCTACTTTGAACTTTACAATGGGCAAAGGAACAAACTTTACAGGTACAATCAATATAGTAGAAAATGCTGAAGGAGGGACTGCCGTGGACAATAATGCAGTAATCACAGTAGAAGAGGGGGCGACATGGACGTTGACAGGAAACGTCAAAATTACATCTTTAACGAACAAAGGAACCATTAACTTGAATGGATATACGATTACATTAGCCGATGGAACCGTCTTAAAATAAAACTTAACGAATCTTGAAGAAGTTAGACAATTGTCTAGCTTCTTCTTTTTTTCTGCATTGGAATGGGTCATTTTTTTCAAAATAGTAGTGTATGATTCATTTTAGGATGTCTCTAAAAAAGACTTTACACTTTTTCAAGCGCTTTTTGAAAGTGGAAGAAAACAGGAGATTGTGATAAAATTTGTTAAAAGAACGTATAAAAGAGGTGCTCTGATGGATCAAAACGAAAATAAAAATGTAGAATTAGAATCGGTTGAAAAGAAAGCTACAGAAGTGAAAGAAGAAGTAGTAGAAGCTGCTGAAAAAACAGCAGAAGAAGTTAAAGAAGTTGCAGAAACAGCCAAAGAAGAAGTTTCTGAGGCAAAGAATCCTGAAGCAGATGGAGACTTTAAAGAAGTTGTAGAAAACGTAAAAGAAAAAGCAGGAGAAGCAACTGAAAAAGCAAAAGAAGTTGCGGGTGTTGCTAAAGAAAAAATGGAAGAAGCAGCCAAAAAAGTATTCACTGAAGAAAATAAAGAAAAGATGAGTCAAGCAGTGGATACAGTAGCAAGCTATAATAAAAATTCATTATTTGAAAAAATCTTCTTTGGGTTTTCGGTTGCTATCGCGTTATTCTCTGGATTAGTGGTTCTTAATGGTCTTGGATATGCCTTAAAAGGAAATGCCTTATCATCCGTTGATTTTTACGAAGTTTCAAATAAAGTGAAAAACTTAAACTTATACTTCAGTTTAACGTTCTTCTTAACGATTATTGCAACTGTTTTTGTAGCGTATTTCTTATTTATGGCGAATAAATCTAAGAAAAACTTGTGGACAAATGTTAATGTCACTTCATTAGCAATGGTCGTTAGCGTATACTTAGCTCACCTTTTAGGCGGAGGGTTCATTAGTCTTATCGGTACAATGACAGATATGTTTAATGGAAAAGTGAACACATCTATTTCAAATCTAGTAATGCAAGCTTTCACAGATCCAAATCATGCGACAAAACAAGCGATGTCTTTAGTGAACAGCTTCGAATCAGGATCTAAATTAGCGGTATTATTCTATATTGTTGCCTGTGCAGCAGCGATTGTTACTTCTTACTTCTATTATCAAAAACTATTCCAAAAGAAAGACTAAGAAGTAGAATGACTTTCTCTTCTTAAGGGAGATTAGTTTATTTGAGAGCAGTTCAGAAGTAACAAAAAATAAAATTGCTACTCTTTGTTAGTAGTGGCCTGAATTGAAAACTAAAAATAAACGAGACAATCCCCTTTCTGTATGCTAATTGCACAGAGGGGATTCGTTGATTATAGAGAGTTATTGGGGTAAACCCCATTTTAAATAGTTATTGAAGACATATTATGGACTGAGGTGAAATTATGGCATTTTTCTTAGTGGGAAAAGACAATTCATCGTTTTTTTCTAAGAGAACTACGTGGGAACTAGGAGCAGCCCTTGAAGCTGCTAATGAAGGCGATGTTATTGAAATTGAAGATACTTATTGCCTAGAAGGATTAGATTTATTTATTCATAAAAATATTTCTCTGATTGGGAAAATGAATCAATCAAGAAAAGATAGTTTTCCACTGATTTTGGGTGCGATATTTGTGGATAATTGTACGGTGCATTTAGAAAACATCATTATTCGAGATAATCGTGAAGAAAGTAATGCACTAAACTTATGCAATCAAGCAAAAGTATATGCGAAAAATGTTTTAATAGAAAATCAACTAGTGGAAGGAGAGCTTTATCCTCTTTGCTTTATTGAAGAGTCAGAGTTGTCTTTAGAGGATTCTTTTGTGAGAGCTGCTTCGTGCATTGCCGCTAAAGATTCTACATTAAAATTTTCTCAAACAGATTTGTATTCACATATCATTCTCGAGCATACGGATTTAGAAATTGCACATTCCAAGGTAGAAGTAGAAGGTAAAAATGCCATTGTTGCAAACGACAATTCCAATATCTCTATTCTCGACTCAACAGTTTCCGCTCAGGGACAGGTTGAAGATTACCCGATTGTGCTTTGTAGAGATTCGCAAATTTCTACAAAAGAGTCGAAAATCATTTATTTACATGCGCTAGAAAATTATACGAGTGCTCTCTATTTAGAAAATTCGAAAGCGACGATTGATTCGACTGTTGTAAATACTTTTGAAAGTAAAGGGTCAAAAGCGACAATTCACAATCAACTTTGTGTGCTAGAGACGGCTATGATGACAGAGAGTTCCCAAATAACAGGGGATGCCTTAGTTATTGGTGGGCGAGATAATGGCAAGGTGAATTTATTCCTAAGTGACAGAAGTTCTCTAGAATTAAAGCTTCTTGCTATCGGGGTTGAAAAAGATCCAGATATTAAAATTGAACGTGGCTCTCATCTATCTGCAGAAAAGACAGTCTCTATTTTGACGAATGAAGAACAAGACATCTTACTAGACAGTGATAATCAATTAATGTTTGATGATCGAGAAGTGACTACAGAATATTATGGTGAAAAAACAGCCAGTGAGAGATTAGAAGAAATGATAGGATTAGAGAACCTGAAGAGTGAAGTCAAGGAATTTATCGCTATTTCTAAAATGAATAAAATCCGTAAGGAAAAAGGATTTGCGACTTCAGGGTTTAACTTACATTCATTATTCTTAGGGAATCCAGGAACTGGTAAAACAACAGTCGCTCGATTAATGGGCCAATTATTACATGAAAATGGCATTATTGCTTCTAGCAAATATGTTGAAACTTCTAGAAGTAATTTAGTGGGACAATATATTGGTCATACCGCTCAAAAAACAAAAGAAATTTTAGAATCTGCTTTAGGCGGGGTATTGTTTATTGATGAAGCATACACTCTTGCGGTAGGTGGCGAAAATGATTTTGGAATTGAAGCTATCAACGAAATTTTGAAATTTATGGAAGATCATCGAGAAGATTTGGTTATTATCTTTGCAGGCTATACGAAAGATATGGAAAGATTCTTAGAGATGAACGAAGGACTTCGAAGCAGAATTCCAAATACCTTTGTTTTTGAGGACTATACTTACGAACAACTTGTGCAAATTGGGTTGGATGAACTTGCGAAAAATGGGTATACGGTAGATGCAGAGGCGTATAAAGCGTTGATTGAAAATAATTTAGAAAAAACCAATGATCATAGTAATGGCCGATGGGTAAGAAATCAAAACGAAAAAATCTTACGAAAATTAGCAGTCTATATGTTTGATAATGGATTGGAAGATTTAAATGATATTCCAAATGCGATTATTGAACAATGTAGGGTCTAATCAAAATAGAAAGAGAGGCGTACTGATGGCAGAAGAATTTGATAATGAAGTAAAAGAAGAAAAACAATATGTTTTACCCGGTGGAGAAGGCGGAAATGATAAAAGTGTTTTTGGAATTTGGGAATCCATTCAAAATCATTTAACTCCCGAATATAGAAAAAGATACTTTATTCGTAGACTACTTTCCTGTATTGTAATTACTATTATTTGGTCTTCTATTACAGCTGGGTTTATGCCAGGTTTTTTAAGCAATATTGTTTCACTCCTGTTAGGAGTTTTGTCATTTGTTTTTTGGCATTATTCTTATTGGAGTTATCAAGGTGGACATATCGATAATTTTTTAAGTGGATATATTCGATTTGGAGGGTTCATCAGTTTAGTATTTCGAACAATTCTTCAAAATATTTTAGTCTATCTGTGGATAACCTTCATTGCTCCTTTAAGTGGATATGTCACTTGGCAAAAAGCTGTTAAAAACGATAAAGTACTATACATTGAAACAAAATTATAAGACAAAGAGGTGAATTTGATCACCTCTTTTTTTGTTTTAAGTTCATTTTAAGTTCGCTTCGTATACTAAAACCATCAAGAAAAGGAAACGAGGAGAACGAGATGGAACATAAAAAACAATGGTTATTAACAACAACATTATTTATCTCTCTAGGGTTGGCTGCTTGCGGATCACAAAGCGTATTAAACCAAGCAGAAGCAAAAGCGCAACCCCCTACTAAGACATCTACAACTTCAAAGGCGCAGACGACTTCTTATTTTGAAACGTCCGATTTAACAGCAACTTACGATGAATCAACCGCTTCAAAAATTTCGTTGCAAGGGACAACCACTACCGCTTCAGGTGAAGGGGTAACAGTGAATGGAAGTACAGTGGAAATTACCAAAGCTGGAACATACATCGTAGAAGGAACGGCATCGAAAGTTCAATTGAAAGTTGCAGCAGGCAAGGAAGATGAAGTACAAATTGTCTTTAAGAACGCAACCTTAAAGAATACGGAAGCTCCATTATTAGTGGATACAGCGAAAAAAGTCATTTTAACACTAGCAGATGGAACGAAAAATGAAGTAGCCGATGAATCAACATCAACGGTTAAAGGAGCTATCTACTCTGATAGTGACTTAACGATTAATGGGAAAGGTTCTTTAACCGTCACAGGCGCAGCAAGTAATGCCATTAAATCAAAAGACGGCATTCGAATTGTGGATGCAACCATCACTACAACAGCCAAAAAACACGGAATTGCAGCGAATGACTTCATTAATGTATCAGGTGCAACGTTAAACTTAACAGCCGATGAAGATGGTATTCACTCAGATAACGAGGATGATGTATTGCTAGGAAATATTTACTTAGTCAATACGAATATTACCGTCAATGCTGGAGATGATGGTATCAACGCTTCGAATACACTGCTGATTGATGAAGGCGCGGCGATTGACGTTCAAAAGAGTGAAGAAGGTCTTGAGGCACGATTGATTCATCAAGTAGGCGGTACGATTACCGTAAAATCTTCTGACGATGGATTAAACGCGAAAGACTGGACGTTAGAATCCTCTGACGAGCAAGGTCCAGGTCAACAAACGAAGAAAGTAAAATCTGAAGCCACAAATGCAAAAAACTTAGATCGAGTAGGCGATGTGAAGATTGTGATTGACGGCGGGACCTTAACAGTAGATGCTGAAGGGAACGGTCTTGATGCCAATGGTTCGATTGAGATTAATGGAGGAACAATCGTTGTCAATGGACCAACAAGCGGTGCAAACGCAGCTCTTGACTACGATGATAATGGAATATTAAACGGTGGTACGGTACTCTTTGTCGACAATGGACAAATGACAATGGGATTCGGTAGTGACTCTAATCAAGCGTACTTAATGGCAAGTATTCAAGGGACAGCTGGTTCAACCGTTGAAGTGGTCGACTCTTCTGGCAAAACAGTCGCGAGTCTAAAAGCCTCTAAGTCGTTCTCAACAGTATTAATCAGTAGTCCTGAGATTAAAGACGGAGAAAAATATACGATTAAAGTCGGGTCGAATACAACAACGGCTACAGCCTCAAAAGAAGCAGCTAATCTTGGTGGAGGGCCTGGACAAGGTGGACCTGGTGGTGGACAACCAGGACAAGGAGATCCAGGCGGTAGACAAGGCCGGTAATCGTTTCTAGGAACCGTGAAAGGGGTGAGTCCACCAAAATATGAAGGATAAGAATAATGGTAAAATCAATTTTCAAAAAGTGAGGTGGGTCCACCAGAACATGAAGAAGAAAGATGCAATTGAAACAGGTGTATGAACAAATGAGGTGAGTCCACCAGAGAATAAAATAAATTAAGAAAATCATGGAAAATAAATAAAGGAGGTTCCTTTTATGTAAAAATTTATGAAAAAAGATAACAGCATATATGACTTAAAATGGGGTATTCTCTTGGCTGGCGAAAGCTTAACTGAGACAATACCCTGTTTTTCATGTTATATTATCTAACATGAGAGGTAAGGCGTTTTTTGACAACGACTAAAAATGTTTTTTAAAATATACTTACATAAAGGAGGAAGACAGATGGGTGAAAAAGAACTGCGACGTTCACTAGCCGTCTTTCCAATCGGAACAGTGATGAAGCTGACCGATTTATCTGCACGACAAATTCGATATTATGAAGAACAGCGATTGGTGATTCCTGAACGTTCTGAGACGAACCGCCGTATGTATTCTTTGAATGATGTCGATTGCTTGTTAGAAATTAAAGACTATTTAGCCGATGGGTTAACCATTATGGCCATTCAAAAGATTTTTAATAAGAATTCAAATCCCGTAACAAAGGAGAGCGTAAAAGAAACGCTGACGGATGAGGATGTCCGCAGAATTTTCTACGACGAAATTATGCATATTAGCCGTTTGTCTGGCGGAGAAAAATGGAACTTATAGGAGGAAACCAATGATTACACATGAAGAGATTAGAAGACAGGTAGAAGAGAAAGATGTTCGTTACTTACGATTAATCTTTACGGATATCCTTGGGACTATTAAAAACGTGGAAGTGCCAATTACACAATTAGATAAAGTGTTGGCCAACAAAATGATGTTTGATGGTTCATCTATTGAAGGGTTCGTTCGTATCGAAGAAAGTGATATGTACTTATATCCAGACCTTTCTACTTGGGTAGTATTCCCATGGAGCAGCAAACACGGTACCATCGCGCGTTTAATTTGTGATGTATACAAACCAGACGGGACACCATTTGCAGGGGACCCTCGTTCAAACTTAAAACGTGTGTTAAATGAAATGAAAGAATTAGGTTTTTCAAACTTCAACTTAGGACCAGAGCCAGAGTTCTTCTTATTCAAATTGGACGAAAACGGTGAACCAACGCTTGAAGGAAACGATCAGGGAAGCTACTTCGACTTAGCTCCAATCGACCTTGGGGAAGAATGCCGTCGCGAAATCGTTCTTGAATTAGAAAAGATTGGTTTCGATATTGAAGCGAGTCACCACGAGGTAGCGCCAGGGCAACACGAAATTGACTGGAAATACTCAGATGCAGTAGCGGCTTGTGATAACATCCAAACGTTCAAATTAGTAGTAAAAACAATTGCGCGTAAACATGGATTACATGCGACATTTATGCCAAAACCAGTATTCGGAATTGCCGGTAGCGGAATGCACTTCAATTTATCCTTATTTGATAAAGACGGAAACAATGCGTTCTTCGACGAAAAGGGTGACCAACGTTTAAGCGACACTTGCCGTCACTTTATCGCAGGAGTGATGAAACATGCGAAAGCTCTAACTGCGGTATGTAACCCAACCGTAAACTCGTACAAACGTTTAGTTCCAGGTTACGAAGCTCCTGTATATATTGCATGGTCAGCACGTAACCGTTCACCGCTGATTCGTATTCCGGAATCTCGTGGAATTTCGACTCGTATTGAATTGCGCAGCGTAGATCCTTCTGCAAACCCATATTTAGCAATGGCTGCGATTTTAACGGCTGGTCTTGAAGGGGTTAAAGAAAAAATGGAAGTTCCTGCAGCTATTGACCGCAATATTTATGCGATGTCTGCTCGCGAACGCAAGGAAGCAGGGATTGATGATTTACCAGGAACATTAAATGAAGCGATTGAATACTTGAAACAAGATAAAACCGTTCAATCAGCATTAGGAAGTCATATCTTAGACAACTTTATCGAAGCGAAACGTTTTGAGTGGGCTGCATATCGTAGTCAAGTATCTCAATGGGAATTAGATCAATACTTAAAACTATTCTAAAAAATTAAATCAAAGGGCGTATCGTCGTGATGCGCTCTTTTTTGATACAGATATCTTTGCCCAACACCGCTTTCCATTGATAGTAAAGCTTTCTCTTCGGTAAAGTTTTGACATATTTTGCTGAAAGTGTAATACTGATAAGGAAACATGAAAAGAAAGAGAGTGCACACATGTATATAAAAGAGATGTCGAATGCGTTAGAAGAGTATCATTCTTTTATGGAAACACAAGCCAATAGAACGGTTTTTCAAACACCTGAATGGGGTGAAGTGAAGGCAGATGGCTCATGGACAAAAGATGTATTGCTGGTTATGACGGATGCTCATGAACCGGTTGCCGCTGCGATGATTCTTTACCGTAAATTACCCGGAGTGAATAAGTATTTAGCGTACGCGCCTCGTGGGATTGTAACGGATTATACAAATGCAGAACAATTAAAATCGATCTTTGCGACTTTAAAAGTCTATTTAAAAGCTAAAAATGCATTTGGATTAAAGATTGACCCAGAGTTACAATGGCGTGAATGGACAAACAAGTTCGAAATGGTCGAAGGTGGATTCAACAATGAAGAGTTCCGCAATAACATTTTAGCGTCTGGTTTTGTCGAACGCCCCATGGATTTAGGGTTCGACGGGATTCAACCGCGTTTAACAATGATTTTATCATTGAAAGATGAAGGAAAAGGTATCGTTGAAACGTTCAATAAGAAAGAGCGTTATAAAGTGAATGTAGCAAAAAAACAAGGGGTTGTTTGCTACAAAGGAACGCTTGAAGATATGCCGATTTATGATGAATTGAACAAAATTACGGCTGAACGTGATCAATATGTGGCACGTAGTATCGAGTATTTAACAACAATGTACCAACACCTTCACCCTAAAGGTATGGTGGATTTATACTTTGCCAAAGTAGACTATAATGTCCAATTAGCATTTGCAACAAATCGCTTAGAAACAGCGCAAAAAGAGTTCGATAAGTTAACAGGACAATTGGGAACGCTCAATAATCCTAAGCGAATTGAAAATGTTCAAAAACAAATCGACTCTCTAAAAGTGAATATTGAAAAATATGAAAAAGAAATTGAACGTGTGAAAGGCGACTTAGAAGAGTATCCGGAAGGAAAAGTGGTTAGTGGAGCTTTTGTAGTGACGTACCTAGATAAAGCGTACTACTTATACGGGGCTAATATTACTGACGATGGTGGATTGAATGCGAACAAAGCGCTAGTATCTTGGATTATGCAAACTCTCTATGATGAAAAAGGCATTCGCTCATTTGACTTCTTTGGAGTTTCGGAAGACCAAGAACATCATGGCGGTATTAACGGATTTAAGCAATCGTTTGATCCTGAGTTAGTCGAATACATCGGTGAGTTCGATATGCCAATCTCTAAATTCTGGTTTGAAGTGTTCCATACTTGGGCGCCTAAAGCAGTCAGCTTAAAGAATAAATTATTAGTAAGACGTAAAAAATAGTAAAAAGGCTGGAAGAAGTTTCCGGCCTTTTTTAGAAAAGATTGAAAGGAGAATGGAATGCAGAAAAGTAGTCATTTAAGAAAACTAGTTTTTATCGCATTATTAACTGCTCAAGGAATTGTCTTAGGGTTGTTGGAACAAGCCATTCCGTTTCCTTTTGCGTTTGCACCAGGGGCTAAGTTGGGATTGGCGAATATAGTAACTTTAATTAGTTTATATACTTTATCGTTTAAAGAGGTCGTCTTTGTCATTGTGATGAAAACGTTGCTGACAACCGTTCTTGGAGGGACTTTTTCTACTTTTCTATATAGTGGTATGGGTGCCCTTGTCAGCTTTATCGGAATGTATCTTGTAAAGCAACTTGGTGAAAAGAGGGTCAGCATGATCGGAGTGAGTGCTACTGGTGGAATTCTGCACAATGTAGGGCAATTGATGGTAGCAAGTTGGATGGCTAAATCGTGGACGGTGCTCTTATATTTACCAGCAATGTCAATCGTTGGAATCTTTGCAGGAATAGCTGTTGGGGTAGCCGCAAATTACGCGTTGGCTCATATTAAAATTCTTCAATATTTTTCTAAAAAATAGAAGGGTTCCTTCGTGAAGAAAAAGACAATCCTATGGACAAAAACGCAATAATAGACTATACTACTAAAGTGATAAAGCTCAAGGGGGATTTACTATGACAAAAACAAACATTGTAGTTATCGGTGCCGGTTTTGCTGGAGTAGCCGCTACAAAAACATTGTCACATAAGTTGAAAAAGAATAAAGATGTTACGATTACATTGATTGATAAACATCCTTACTTAACTTATATGACGGAATTACATGAGGTTGCTGGGGGACGTGTTGAACCAGATGCGATTCAATACGACTTACAAAAGATTTTTGCTCGTTCAAAAAATGTAAATTTAGTAACAGATACAGTTACGAACTTAGATAAAGAAAACAAAGTAGTTCGCACAAAACATGGTGAATTCTCTTATGATTATTTAGTGCTTGGAATGGGTGGAGAAGCAAATGACTTCGGCGTTCCAGGGGTTAAAGAAAATGGATTTACGTTATGGTCAATGGAAGATGCTGTTAAAATGCGTAAACACATTCTTAACTGTGTTGAAAAAGCAGCTAAAGAACATGACCCTCAAAAACGTAAAGCGTTATTAACGTTTGCGGTTTGTGGTGCCGGATTTACTGGGGTTGAACTAGTCGGTGAATTAACGGACTGGATTCCAGTGTTAGCACATGAATACAATTTAGATAAAGAAGATTTTGATTTATATATTATTGAAGCCGTTCCAACTATTTTAAACATGTTAGATGCAAGCGATGCGGATAAAGCAGAAGCCTTCATGGTAAAACGCGGCATCAAAGTGATTAAAGGAAACGGAATTTCTGAAGTGAAGCAAAATAGCATTCGCCTAGCAGACGGTACGGTTATTCCAACTTACTCACTATTCTGGACAGCAGGCGTTAAAGCTAACACTGAAGCAGAAGTGTTTGGGTTTAAAGCAGCAAGAGCTGGACGTATAGTCGTTAACGAAAATATGTTAATCGATGGCGAAACAGATATTTTTGCCGTTGGAGACTTAGCATACTATGAAGAACCAGATAAAGAAAACCGCCCACATCCACAAATTGTACAAGCGGCTGAACAAACTGGTAAAACAGCAGCGAAAAATATTATCGCTTCTATCAATAATACTTCAAAAGTTGCATACAAAGGGAAATACGATGGATTCATGGTTTCTATCGGTTCTCACTACGGCGTAGCATTCTTGATGGGTAAATGGCACTTAAGTGGATTTTTCGCAATGTTGATGAAACACTTAGTAAATATTAAATATTTCCTAGAGATTTTCTCTTTATACTATGCGATTCAATACGTGTTCCACGAGTTCTTCCATATTAAGAACCGTCGTAATATTTTCCGTGGACACTTATCACGTTACGGTAACGTATTATGGTCAGTACCACTTCGTTTATTCTACGGTGGTATGTGGACAATTGAAGGCTTGAAGAAAATCTTTGGTTTATGGGGAGCTCATAGCTGGATTGATGGAACTCATTTAGCATTCCCGTTCCCTTGGTTGTTAGAACCAACTTCTGCTGCAAGTGGAGCAACTGAAGCTGTTTCAGCAGCAAGCGGTGCCACAGAAACGGCAGCACAAACAGCTACTCAAGTCGTTTCATTCGGTTTCAACTATTCATATGGGGAGCAACCTGCAATGGTATTAGAAAAGATGCCAGATTGGTTTGCTTCAATTATGCAAATTCTGATTCCAAACGTTGAAGTAGCACATTTAATGCAAAAAGTAATGTCATTTGTAGAGTTAGCAATCGGTCTTGCTATTATGGCTGGTTTCTTAACTTGGATTGTCAACGCAGTGACAATCGGTTTAGTCGCAACATTCTGTTTATCAGGAATGTTCTACTGGGTAAACATGTGGTTTGTTCCTGCTGCGATTGCATTAATGAACGGATCAGGTCGCGCGTTTGGTTTAGACTACTACTTCATTCCTTGGTTCCAAAGAACAGCTGGAAAATGGTGGTATGGTAAATCGAAAGCAATCTATGGCTTCGATAAGCAAGGAAACCAACTTGTAAAATAGGATATGGTATAATGAGGTCGACAATTTTTGTCGGCTTCTTTTTTTAAAAGTCGATTTGAAGGAGAAAATATATGACGGCTGTACATCCAATGTGGATGAATTATCCAGAACTTCACGAAGAACTAAAACAAGTAAAAAAATTAATGAAAGATTCCATTCAAATAGAGAATAAGGCCATTAAGGATGCAATTTTATCAGTCCTTGATTCAGGGGGGAAAATGGTTCGTCCTGCATATTTGATTCTATTCTCTATGTGGAACGACAATAGAAATAAAGAAGAAGTTCGTGCTATTGCGGCTGCTTTGGAGCTATTACATGTGGCTACATTATTCCATGACGATGTGATAGATGAATCTAGCGTTCGAAGAGGTCAAGAGACGATTAGCGCAAAATTGGGGAATCGAGTAGCCATTTATGCAGGGGATTATTTATTGACGGTTTGTTATCAACTGTTATCTTCCTATAGCAAAGATTTAGTGAATATCCAAATTCCCACACGTGGAATGATGCAAGTGATTCAAGGGGAATTGTCTCAAATGGAAGAACGTTATCGTTTAGATGTGACGGTTCAAGACTATCTGAAGAGAATTGAAGGGAAAACAGCGCAACTTTTTATGTTAAGTTGTGTGATGGGAGAACAGTTTTCACTCTTGAAAGAAGAATCCAGAGCAAGGCAAATTGGCCATGCAATAGGAATGTCTTTCCAAATTTTAGATGATATCTTAGATTATGAAATTGATTCTCATCAATTTGGAAAGCCTGTATTAGAGGATGTAGCTCAAGGGGTGTATACTTTACCGCTCATTATGGCTTTGTCCAAAAAAGAGAAGGAATTGCTCCCGCTTCTAGAAAAAAAGGAGCTTATTTCTGAAGTGGAAAGAAAGAAAGTGCAACAACTGGTATTAAAATCTGGTGGAGTAGAGTCTGCAAAAGAATTAGCCAAAAAATATACGGATCGCGCTTTGCAACAAATTGAACGACTGCCAGAAAAGAATGTGAAAGCGATGTTGTTTGATATCACAAGCCGTTTATTGCAGCGAGAATATTAATAACTATTCATTCACAAAGAGAGGTGTTTTCATTTCAGAAAACACCTTTTTCACTTTATTTCTTTAAGTGAAAAGAAGAACAAAATTCCAGAGAAAACTAGACTTTTGCCCGTGATATGCTATAATAGATGTTACGAAATATAAAATATAGAGAAGGATGGAAAAAACCATGACTATCAAAAAATCTTTATCTGCAACAGCAGTATTATTATCATCTGTGTTTGTTTTAGCAGCATGTGGCGGAAACAGCAAAACAGATTCAAGCAAAACAACAACACAAGTAGCTACAACACAAACTGCAACTACACAAGCGGCGGCACAAAAATCTGATGCAGCTTTAAAAGATGGTACTTATAAATTAGTATCAGCTGCTGACAAACGTGGTTGGCATGTTGAATTTACGATTACTGTTGAAGGTGGAAAAATCACTAAATCTGATTATGACAACTTAAACGATAAAGGTGAACGTAAATCAGCAGATGCTGCATACGAAAAATCAATGAAAGATAAATTGGGTACTGGACCAGCTGAATACTTTAAAGCATACAATGAAGGTCTTGTTTCTAAACAAAATCCTAAAGATGTTGAAGTAGTAGCAGGAGCAACAAACGCACATACTTCATTTGTGGAATATGCAAACAAATTAATTGAAGCTGCTAAAAAAGGCGACACTACTGAAATTAAAGTAGAAGCACCAAAAAACTAATGGATTACAAGTGAAGACTCTGAACTCCTGTACTTTTCGTGCAGGAGTTTTTAGTTTATTGATTGGAAATAGTGTGAGGATTTACTAAGGTAAAGTTTAGTTTTTATGAAAAATGCGATACAATATATAGGATGAATGAGAAGGAGAGTGTTATGAGAAAAAAATGGATGAAATGGGGCCTTTTGGCAGTGATGTCTACAACGGTTTTAGCAGCTTGCCAAAGTCAACCGAAGAATGAAGCAGACACTGTTTCTGGCGCATCAATTAAAACTCCAAGAGAAATTATTAAATCTCCGGTGAAAAAGACAGATTTCTTATTAGGGACGGCTGTTTCATTGTCCGTCTATCATCCTAATTCTGAGGCTCTAATCGAGAGTGCTTTAGAGATGATTAAAGATTTAGAAAAGAGAATTACTGTAAATGCTTCTGGATCTGAAGTGGATGAAGTAAACATTGCTGCCGGTGAAAAGCCTGTAAAGGTCAGCGCGGATGTTTATGAACTCATTAAATTGGGATTGGAATATAGTGCGGAATTTAATGGAGCATTTGATATTACTGTGGGACCATTAACGTCGTTGTGGCATATCGGATTTGATGATGCCAAAAAGCCTACTCAAGAAGAAATTGATGCAGTTCTCCCTCTTGTCGATTATAAGGAAGTAGAGCTAAATGATGCTGAACAAACAGTGTTCTTGAAGAAAAAAGGAATGAAATTGGATTTAGGCGGGATTGCAAAAGGATATATTGCCGATAAGGTTTGGGATTATTTTGCTAAAGAAGGGGTAACGACGGCCGTTATCGATTTAGGTGGAAATATTGTTGTTATGGGAGGTTCCCCTGCAAGAAATGGGGTTGCATGGAATGTGGGAATTCAAGATCCAGTAGAATCTCGCGGGACAACTTTAGGGACGATTTTAGAAAAAGATAAAACAATCGTCACTTCAGGAATCTATGAACGATACTTAAAAGTGGACAATCAAGTCTATCATCATATTTTAAATCCTAAAACGGGTTATCCTTATGAGAATAATATCGAAGGAGTATCGGTAATTGTAAATCGTTCGACTAAAGGAGACGCTTTATCGACTTCGATGTTTTCTATTGGGGTGAAAGAAGGATTGGAATATGCAAATAGCCATAAAGATGTGGATGTCATTTTTGTGACCAAGGATAAAAAGGTCTATGTATCCGATTCGATTAAAGAGACTTTCAAACTAACAAACGGAGCACTTGAGTTGAAGGAGTCTATAGAATGATGTCAAAAAAAGAGTTTATTGAATTAGTGGAATTGCGAACGAAATTGGCTAGCGTTTTCCCATTTTTAACTGCTTTATGCTATTCTTTTATATTATTTAAAGAAATAAACGTTCTTAACATGTGTCTCTTCTTTGTTGGAATGTTGTCATTTGATATGGCAACGACCGTTATGAATAATTTGATGGACTATGTAAAAGCAAAGAACTCTGACTATCGTGATCATCATAATGTAATTGGAACAAGTAGTTTAACGGTGAAAAAAGCTTGGCAAGTATTCGGAATTCTGTTTGCAGTTGCAGCAGTTTTTGGGATCATTCTTGTAGCGCGCACAAACATCCTTCTACTAATGGTCGGGGCACTTTGTTTCTTTATCGGTGTCTTCTATACCTTTGGTCCAATTCCGATTTCACGGATGCCTCTTGGTGAAGTGTTGTCAGGCTTCACGATGGGATTTGGGATTTTCTGGATTACGGTATTTTTAAATGTGCCAGAAGGAACTATTTTTGCAGGCGTGCAGTTAGACGGAAGTATTTTAACGATGCAACTGGATATTGTTTCTCAGTTAAAGGTGTTTCTATTATCATTGCCACTTGTTTGTACGATTGCCAATATCATGTTAAGCAACAATATTTGTGACTTAGAAATGGATATTACCAACCATCGTTATACATTGGTTTACTATATTGGAAAGAAACAAGCATTAGTGGTTTATCAAGTACTTTATGCAGTTGCGTTCGGTGCGATGGTACTAGCAGTATTATTAGGAGTTGCGCCATGGATACTACTTGGTGTTCTTGCAGTTGGAATTCCTATTTATAAACATATTCAGCAGTTCAAAGCTGTACAAGATAAGAAAACCACCTTTGCTTTAGCCATTAAAAATATGGTAATGATTCATTCTTTACAAATTATTTTGCTTCTTGTAGCAATATTGCTAGGGGACTAGTGTTGACTTGACAAAATTTCGCTGTTTCCTTATGATTAAATAGATATGGATTTATAGAAAGTAGTGAAAGAATGGCACAGAAAAAAGCAGCGTTAGCTTGTAGTGTATGTGGATCAAGAAATTATACCATTACTCTTGGTCAAAATCGTCGAGTTGAACGTTTAGAAATCAAAAAATTCTGCAAATATTGTAATAAACAAACACTACATCGTGAAACAAAATAAAGAGGAAAGGGAGACCCAGCATGCGTTTTTTATCAAATGTTATTAAAGAGATGAAAAAAGTAACATGGCCAACAGGTAAAGAAGTAAACAAATATACTATTACAGTAATTATTACAGTGGTAGTAGCATTAGGCTTTTTTGTTGTGGTGGACTATGGGATTCATCAACTCATTACATTCCTTTTAAAATAATAGTACTTTATAGTGATTAGTGATATACTAAAAGCAGTTGAAAAAACCTTCGTCTTGAAGGTTTTTTTGTATGGAAAAATGTTGTTGATTCTTTAAGGAGGAGTATTAATGGAAAAAGAATGGTATGTATTACACACGTATTCAGGATATGAAAACAAAGTAAAATCAAATCTTCTATCACGTATCCAAAGCATGGGGATGGAAGAAAATATTTTTCGCGTCATCGTTCCTGAAGAAGAGGAAGTTGAAGTAAAAGATGGTAAAACAAAAACAACGGTGGAAAAAACTTTCCCTGGTTATGTATTAGTTGAAATGGTAATGTCTGACCAAGCTTGGTACGTTGTTCGTAACACTCCTGGCGTAACAGGTTTCGTTGGTTCGCATGGTGCAGGGTCAAAACCTTCTCCATTATTACCTGAAGAAGTAGAAGCAATCTTAGGACGTATCGGTGAAAAAGTACATGCTCCAGTTGATTTACATGTATCTGTTGGAGACTACGTTATCATCACTGAAGGTGCCTTCAACGATATGAGCGGTAAAGTAGTAGAACTTGACCACGAAAAACAAAAAATTAAAGTGGCGATTGAAATGTTCGGTCGTGAAACCATTGCAGACTTAGAGTTCCACCAAGTGAAAGAAGATGACTCTTATTAACATGTATCCTACAATGTTAGAACGTTTTATTCGATATGTGAAAATCAATACGCGTAGTGACTTGAAATCAACTAGCATCCCTACGACAAAGAGTCAATGGGAATTCTTAGAAATGCTTCGTTGCGAGTTAGTGGAGTATGGCTTTCAAAAAGTAGAACTCGATTCAGAGGATAGCTACTTAGTGGCGCTTTTGCCAAGTAACTTAGAAGAAGGAAGTGCGGTTCCGGCGATTGGTTTTATCGCCCATGTCGACACCGCGGATTTTAACGCTGAAAATATCAATCCACAAATTCACGAGAATTATAACGGGGAAGATGTAGTGCTCAATGCCAAGAAGAATTTGGTAATGACTGTCAGCGAGTTTCCAAACCTCAAAAATTATATTGGGGAAACGTTGATTACCACAGATGGAACAACACTGCTGGGTGCCGATGATAAGGCAGGGCTCGTTTCGGTATTAGAAGCTTGCTTACACTTAATGGTGCATCCAGAGATTCCGCATGGCGATATTTGGTTAGCGTTTGGCCCAGACGAAGAAATCGGTAAAGGTGCACACCGGTTTAAAGCGGAACGTATGCCTGCGAAATTTGCCTACACTTTAGACAGTGGAGTGGTAGGAAAGTTAGAATATGAAACGTTTAATGCAGCTCGCGCGGTGGTAACGATTCACGGGACAAGTGTCCACCCAGGGCAAGCCAAAGATGTCATGGTGAATGCTTTGGCGGAAGCGGCAAAACTATTTGCTCGCATGCCAGGAGATGAAGTGCCAGAACGTACAAGTGGATACGAAGGCTACTTTATGTTATCGAAACAATCAGGCGACATCGGTAAGGTTGAATTGGAATATATTATTCGTGATCACTCGATGGAGAAATTCGAAGAGAGAAAAGCGCGGTTCCAACAAATCGTCGATGCGCAAAATGCAACGTATGATGTGCCACGTATCGAATGTACGATTTACGATGAGTACTATAATATGTATGAAATCCTAAAAGACGATATGACTTCAGTTGAAGTAGCAATTGAGGCTTATAAAGAATGTGGTATCACGCCAGATATTCAACCATTCCGTGGAGGAACAGATGGATGTATTATTACTTATAAAGGAATCCCAACTCCAAACTTATTTACCGGAGCTGAGAACCTCCATGGGCAATACGAGTTCGTAACTCTCGAAAGCATGCAAAAAGCAAGTGATGTAGTATTGAAGATAATTGAATTAGTACAAAATAAAAAGGTCGGGTAATTACTCGGCCTTATTTTTATAGACCTCGATTATCGTTAAAGTAAGATAAAAAAGAATAGGAATACATTGTCATATGTTATAATGCATTACAAATACTTAGAATATTAATAAGGCAAGCTATTCGAAAGTAGGTTTAAAATGATTTTGAACAACAGAATAGGGAGATGTTTAGGATGAAAAAAGTAATGATTATTATTAATCCAACTTCTGGTGGAGAAAGAGCTTTGGATTATAAAGAAAAAATTGAAAACAAAGCGAAAGAATATTTTGACGTTGTTGAAACTAGAATAACCGAGAAAGCAAAAGACGCAACTATTTTTGCTGAAGAAGCTGTTAAAGAAAAAGCTGAAGCTGTAGTAGTGTTTGGTGGTGATGGTACCGTTAATGAAGTAATTTCAGGAATAGCTGAAAAAGAATATATTCCTAAACTAGGAATTATCCCAGGCGGGACAGGTAATTTAATTACAAAATTATTAGAAATCAGTCAAGATATTGACCAAGCGATAGAAGAACTCGATTTCAACAATACTAACGCTATTGATATTGGGAAAGCTAACGATCATTACTTTGGATATATTTTTAGTGTGGGATCCCTGCCAGAAGCCATTCACAATGTTGAAATTGAAGATAAAACAAAATATGGTGTTCTAGCGTACGCCATTAATACAATGAAATCGGTATTAAATGATGAGGTGTTTACGATTCATGTTGAAACAGAGAATGGAAACTATCATGGTGAAGCTAGTCAAGTACTTGTTCTATTGTCCAACTATTATGCGGACAAAAAAATGTTTGATGACAACAAAGATGGTTATGCCAATATATTGATTCTTAAAGATGCTTCTATCTTCTCAAAACTTTCACTCATTCCTAATATATTAAAAGGGGATGTGGTTGAAAATGAAAATATCGAATATATTAAAGCAAAAAATATAAAAATTTCATCGGATTCCAAACTAGAGTCTGACGTTGATGGAGACCAATCAGACGATCTTCCAGTTGAGATTAAAATTTTGGGAAATCACGTTTCAGTTTACTCTGCTCCAAAAGAGTAAAGTGAATACTCGTACAGAAATAATAACAAAAAGCGTTCGAGAAGATTCATTTGACCTCTTCTTGAACGCTTTTCTAATAGATGCCGAAAACAGGGGTCGAACCTGCGACCTACGCGTTACGAGTGCGTTGCTCTGCCAACTGAGCTATTTCGGCTGATGTACTTTTTATTATACGAGCCTCTAAAAAGAAAGTAAAGACTTTATTGAAAAATCAATGAAAAAGGAATTGAAAAATTTTTTAAAAAATAAATCATTTCGTTTGCAAACAGTCTTTGGTTATGATAAATTAATATCACTGTGAAGCGAACG
>NZ_KV786421.1:0-1639 GCF_001806915.1 Granulicatella sp. HMSC30F09
AACCTCTCAAAACTAAACAAAGAAGTCTAAACCCTGTAGGGTTCCGTATTACCTTCAATACCTTACGGCACTGAGGTTTATCCTTAGAAAGGAGGTGATCCAGCCGCACCTTCCGATACGGCTACCTTGTTACGACTTCACCCCAATCATCTATCCCACCTTAGGCGGCTGGCTCCAAATGGTTACCTCACCGACTTTGGGTGTTACAAACTCTCGTGGTGTGACGGGCGGTGTGTACAAGACCCGGGAACGTATTCACCGCGGCGTGCTGATCCGCGATTACTAGCGATTCCGGCTTCATGTAGGCGAGTTGCAGCCTACAATCCGAACTGAGAATGGCTTTAAGAGATTCGCTTACCCTCGCGAGTTCGCTGCTCGTTGTACCATCCATTGTAGCACGTGTGTAGCCCAAGTCATAAGGGGCATGATGATTTGACGTCATCCCCACCTTCCTCCGGTTTGTCACCGGCAGTCTCACTAGAGTGCCCAACTGAATGCTGGCAACTAGTAATAAGGGTTGCGCTCGTTGCGGGACTTAACCCAACATCTCACGACACGAGCTGACGACAACCATGCACCACCTGTCACTTTGTCCCCGAAGGGAAAGCTCTATCTCTAGAGTGGTCAAAGGATGTCAAGACTTGGTAAGGTTCTTCGCGTTGCTTCGAATTAAACCACATGCTCCACCGCTTGTGCGGGTCCCCGTCAATTCCTTTGAGTTTCAACCTTGCGGTCGTACTCCCCAGGCGGAGTGCTTAATGCGTTAACTGCAGCACTGAAGGGCGGAAACCCTCCAACACTTAGCACTCATCGTTTACGGCGTGGACTACCAGGGTATCTAATCCTGTTTGCTACCCACGCTTTCGAGCCTCAGCGTCAGTTACAGACCAGAGAGTCGCCTTCGCCACTGGTGTTCCTCCATATATCTACGCATTTCACCGCTACACATGGAATTCCACTCTCCTCTTCTGCACTCAAGTTCCCCAGTTTCCAATGACCCTCCCCGGTTGAGCCGGGGGCTTTCACATCAGACTTAAGGAACCGCCTGCGCTCGCTTTACGCCCAATAAATCCGGACAACGCTTGCCACCTACGTATTACCGCGGCTGCTGGCACGTAGTTAGCCGTGGCTTTCTGGTTAGATACCGTCAAGGCGCTAACAGTTACTCTAGCACTTGTTCTTCTCTAACAACAGAGTTTTACGATCCGAAAACCTTCTTCACTCACGCGGCGTTGCTCCGTCAGACTTGCGTCCATTGCGGAAGATTCCCTACTGCTGCCTCCCGTAGGAGTTTGGGCCGTGTCTCAGTCCCAATGTGGCCGATCACCCTCTCAGGTCGGCTATGCATCACGGCCTTGGTGAGCCGTTACCTCACCAACTAGCTAATGCACCGCGGGTCCATCCATCAGCAGAAGCTTGCGCCTCTTTTCCTCTTCAAACCATGCGGTTCGAAGACCTATGCGGTTTTAGCATCCGTTTCCGGATGTTATCCCCCTCTGATGGGCAGGTTACCCACGTGTTACTCACCCGTTCGCCACTAGATTGACCAGTGCAAGCACCGGTCGCTCTCGTTCGACTTGCATGTATTAGGCACGCCGCCAGCGTTCGTCCTGAGCCAGGATCAAACTCTCATGAAAAA
>NZ_KV786422.1:0-16414 GCF_001806915.1 Granulicatella sp. HMSC30F09
ATTAATTGTCTAACTTTTTGGGGTCAGTACAGAATGAGTCCTTTTTATTTTTAAATAACGAGAAGAAATTTGATGTGTTTCACCAAAATTGGGGATGTTTTTAAAAGAGGAAGAGTGCTAGAATGAAGGCATAGTATTGGGGCAATAGAATAAAGGAGCGGATGAAGATGGAAAATTCACTAGAGGTTATTTTAGAGAGAACAAGTTGGTTTAGACAGGCTCGATTTGGAATGTTTATTCATTTTGGACTGTATGCCATTCCAGGAAGAGGAGAATGGATCCGTAGCAATGAAAAAATGACGATTGAGGACTATCAACCCTATTTTGAAGCCTTTAATCCTACAGAATTCAATGCAAGGGAGTGGGCAAAAGCTGCAAAAGAGGCAGGGATGAAATATGTTGTGTTAACCGCAAAACATCATGATGGTTTTTGCTTATTCGATTCAGCGTACACGGACTATAAGATTACCAATACCGCTTTTGGACGAGATTTAGTAAAGGAATATGTAGAAGCCCTGAGAGCAGAAGGGCTACGTGTAGGATTATACTTTAGTTTACTAGACTGGTATCATCCAGATTATCCTAAATATGAAGATCGCCACCATCCCATGAGAGGAAATAAGCAGTATCAAAATGAGCAAATCGACTTTGATCGGTATTTAGAATTGATGCATCACCAAGTCGAGGAACTAGTTACCAAATATGGAAAAATTGATATTCTTTGGTTTGATTTTTCGTATGGGGAAATGTTTGGAGAAAAATGGAAGGCAAGTGAATTAATAGAGCTGGTTCGCAAACATCAACCGGATGTAGTGATTGATAATCGATTAGAGACTTCCGGGGAAGGATTTGGCAGCATTGCTACAGAGGAGATTCATTCTTATTCTGGAGACTTTGTTAGTCCTGAACAAATTTTACCCCATGAAGGGATTCGGAATGATAAGGGAGAGTTATTACCTTGGGAATTGTGTCTTACGATGAATAATCACTGGGCGTATCATCCGTCTGACAAACTCTTTAAAAGCTCTAAAGTTCTTATTCGCAAATTGGTGGAATGTGTCAGCAAGGGTGGAAATATGATTTTAAATGTAGGACCAGACGCTAAAGGAAGATTCCCAAGAGAAAGCATAGAAATTTTGCAGGAAATTGGACAGTGGATGAAGAGCAATGGAGAATCTATCTACGAAGGAGAATTAGTGAATCTGCCAAAACCGGAATGGGGTTATTATACAAAGAAAGGGAAAATGTTGTATGCCCATGTGTTTGAACAACCTATTGGTCCGATTGCGTTAACAGGGATCGATAAAGAGCAGATTGAACGGTTGAGTTTCGTCCATGATGGTAGCGAAGTAAGGATTTCTAACAGTTGGACTACTTTAGCTTTTCAAGACATTTGCTTTGCACAATATGGAGAAATTGGAGCTTACACCTATCCATTACCTGATGAGGTGGACAGTGTTATCAAAATCGAATTAAAAGAAGAAATCTAATGGTATAATGAATGAGCAAAGGAGGGGTTAGGTGTTAGAACACTTATCTTTTAAAGGCGAGTGGAGAGAGTATCAAAAGCGCATTTTAGAAAAGAGCGATTCGATTATGGCGGATGGTCATATTCACTTAGTGGCGGCCCCAGGTTCTGGGAAAACGACGCTAGGAATTGAATTTATCCGTCGGAACAGTAATCCTGCGCTCATTTTAGTGCCGACTGTGACGATTCGTCAACAGTGGGTGGACCGTATTCGTGAAGCGTTTCTAGATGATGAGAGTCTAGCCGATGAAATGATTTCGCAAAATCTCAAACAGCCAAAGACGATTACCGTTGCGACGTATCAAGCGTTGCACAGTGCCATCAACCGTCTGGAAGGCGACGCGGAAGTTGAGGATACGGACGATGTCGTCGAAAACGAGCATTTTGATTTTAAAGGAGTAGATATCGTTGGGCTCTTTGAGGAAGCAAATCTTGGAACATTGTGCCTCGACGAGTGCCATCACTTACGAAATGAATGGTGGAAGAGTCTGGAAATCTTCCGCAAATCCTTTGCGGATATAAATGTGATTTCGCTGACGGCAACACCTCCATATGAAGGAGAGCCTGCACTGTGGGAGCGTTATGTGGCCATGTGTGGAGAAATCGATGAAGAAATTACCGTCCCAGAACTCGTCAAAGAGGGCAGTTTGTGTCCGCACCAGGACTATGTGTATTTCTCTTTCCCAACGAAGGAAGAAGAGAATCAACTCGATCAGTTTTCTACGCAGAAGAGAGCCTTTTTGAAAAATCTATCCTCTGATTCGATGTTTTGCGAGGCGGTGAGAACTAGCCGTGCGCTCGATGGAACCATTTCGGAAGATGAACTCTTAAACGAACCGAAGTATCTCTCGGCTACACTGATTTTTCTACGTCATAAAGGAATCGAGTTCCCGAAACAGTTTCAACAATTACTAGGGGCAAGCCGCCTTCCGATGTTTGACTTGGCGTGGTTTGAAATCCTCTTACAAGGAATGTTGTTTGATGTACCACATTGGTATGATTTATCCGAAGAAGACCTGAAAGAGTTAAAGAGTGAATTGAAATCTCTGGGGTTAATCGACCGCAAACAAGTACAGTTATGTCGCAATAAAAAAATAGACCAGCTATTGAACCAATCTCTTGGAAAATTAAATGCCGTCAGAGATATTTTTAAGGCAGAATACGAAACATTAGGCAGCGACTTGAGACAATTGATTCTAACCGACTTCATTCGAAAGGACTTTGAGGCGCACTTAGGAAACCCAGAAGTTCAATATAGCCAACTGGGCGTATTGCCCTACTTCGAAGTCCTTCGTAGAGAGTTTGAGGAACAACAATTAGACGTTCCTATGGCCGTTTTAACAGGAAGTCTCGTGATTATTCCAACAGGTGTAAAATCGCGTCTAGAGGCTGTTTTTGGAGCCGATAAGATTACCTTCCAACCAGTCGGACAACTAGACGAGAAGGACTATGTGAAGGTCCGTTTAGTAGGTTCGCAACATGATTTAGTCAGCGCCGTGACGCAGCTCTTCCAAGAAGGGCATATTCATGTCGTAATTGGGACAAAATCGCTCCTAGGGGAAGGATGGGATGCGCCGTGCGTGAACTCATTGATTCTCGCTAGCTTTGTCGGAAGTTTCATGCTCAGCAATCAGATGCGAGGGCGTGCGATTCGTATTTGGCCGGAAAATCCGGATAAAACAAGCAGCGTTTGGCATCTTGTGTCCATTAATCTGGTGGAGAAAAAACTCTTCAAGAAGGAAGAAGACGAAGAGGTTGCTGTCGGAATCGATAGTCCGGATATGGAATTGTTGCAGCGCCGCATGAAGCAATTTTTAGGCCTACACTATAATGAGAACACGATTGAATCGGGCGTGGATCGATTAGACCTTGGAAAGATTGAGTTTACGAAGAAGAATTTAACAAAACTCAACCAAGAAACCATCAGCCGCTCGCGTAACCGCGAAGAGTTGAGAGAGCGCTGGAATGAATCTCTTCCGCTTCTAGAAGATATGGAAGTCGCTAGTGAAGTGCAAGTGGACAAGGCGTTCTTGCCGACCGTTCTTCTAACAGATGCACGAAAAATTCTCACCTACGCGCAAGCACTTGTACTGACGGAATTGATTGTCTATTTATTTCTCGATTTTGTAAAAGGACCGTCCCAACTCTTTTATCCAGTGGGGATTTTATCGCTCATCGTGTTAAATATCGTCTGGTTGAGATATTTCCTTTACAAGAGTCCGTATAAACGCCTCGAACTCTTTGCGGAATCCATCCGAAAAGCCTTGCTTGCATCAGGACACTTGCAGACACAAAACTGCAAGGCTAGAGTCGTTCGTGAGGATAAAGATTCTTTTCAAACAGCCACTTATCTAAAAGGGGGAACCTTGCGTGAGAAGGAACTCTTCGCACAGGCGTTATCGGAATTCTTTGCTCCAATTGAGAACCAGCGCTATATTCTAAGAGCTACGACTAGGGTCAATGATCAAACAAAATATTTTGCCGTTCCAAGTATGTTTGATAAACGTAAAGAAGACGTCGTCGCTTTTGTAGCCAACATTGAAAAATACATTGGCAAGTACGAAATCATATACACTCGTAATGTAGAAGGCCGTCATATTCTCTTGGATGCACGTCTGAACGCATTAGGAAATAAACAAGAGCGAACTTTCTCTAAGAAGAAAGTCACGTCTAAATTAAAATAAACTTATAAAGAATCTAGCCAGGAAATCGACTAGATTCTTTATGTTTTTGCGGTAAAATCCTTGCATTCTCCTTCAAACTGTTGTAAGATATCTGAGTACGAAATTTTAATATTTGCTGGAGGGGTAGCGAAGTGGCTAAACGCGGCGGACTGTAAATCCGCTCCTTCGGGTTCGGCAGTTCGAATCTGCCCCCCTCCACCATTGGGGTATAGCCAAGCGGTAAGGCAACGGACTTTGACTCCGTCATTCGTTGGTTCGAATCCAGCTACCCCAGTCCTGCAGGCACCGATTCTGGTGCCTTTTTTGTTGCCCAAAAGCCGCCTCTCAAAAGCACCCACCTTGTCCTTCCCGTCCCTCCGCCTGAAACAATTTGTAATTTACTTATTCACTCAATATGTGATATGTGCTAAAGGAAAATCTATAGAAAGCAGTAATTAAATGGAGTCTCAAAAGAACTCCTAATGGATTTCATCATAATAACAATAAGGTAATCGCAAGCAATGCGAATTACTGAGGGTTAGCGATTGATCACTTACCCTCAGTTTAAGGCTTGCTACCCTTGAGATGAAGGCTCGAGGGGGTGCCGTTATTGTTATAATGATGAAAATAATCCATAGGAGTTCTAAGAGACTCCATTTATTTTTCAATACACTTTTTATTATGATTTTCCTTTAGTACACCAATCATCCAAAATCTGTCAAAAAATAAGAAAATTTACGAATAATTTCACGAATGGGCTAAAATTTCCTAACAATAGGAAAAGATTTTAGGTATAATAGATGTGAAGAATTTGGTATAGTCAAGTTGAGATGGAGGGGATTTTTATGAAACAGCGTCACCAACAGTTATTGCAACTACTATCTCGTCAAGAATGGATGAAAGGGAGAGAGCTAGCGACCTGTTTGGGTGTGAGTACTCGAACGGTTCGACTAGATATTGAACATATTAACCAAGAAGCTCCTCATATCATTCAAGCAAATCGTCAAAAAGGGTACCATCTCGTAGCCTTTCAACAAAACAGATATATTACACCATTGAATATGACAAAGACTCCTCAGGACAATGAAGAACGCAGTGTCCATTTGTTAAAACAACTATTGTTTAAAGAGGATGGAGTGTTCATTGATCATTTTTGTGAACAGTGTTTTGTAAGCGCTAAAACTTTTGAGTTAGTTCGAATTCGTGTTCAACAAAAATTGCAAGAATATGAAGGTCTGTCATTACAGTTGAACAATGGATTTTTACAATTAGAAGGATCTGAAACGAGCAAAAGAAAACTGTATAGAAATCTATTAAAAAAAGAAGTGGGAGAGGACTTTTTAAATAGTAGCGAGTTAATGCAAGTATATCCAGAATTGGATATGGAACATATTCAGTCAATCATTTGGGATGAACTAAAGCATAATTGCTATTCTATTCGTAAGTCACTGATGCCATTTTTACTTCTTCATATAGGGATTGTATTACAACGGATTAAAGTGGGACATACCGTTCAAGAATTCTCGCAGGATGAATTGGATTTGGAAGTAGAGTATCAGATTGTACGCTCTATTTTCTCCAAAATTCTAGAAGAAACAATCATTCCAGAAGCTGAGGTGGTATCTTTTGCCAAACTTTTAAAAGCCTATCATAACTCTGATGCCGTTGAATCAAAAATTTCTTTTCGTGGAGAAATAGTCGATTTAGAAGAAGTAGTTAGACAAATCGGGGAACAGCTTTACAGTATCATGGGGGTTTCTTTTATAGAACAAGAGGATTTCACCATGCGTTTCCAATTGCATTTACAAGGATTTTTGGAACGAGTACAGCTGAATTTGAGCTTACCTAACGTCTATGTTCAAACCTTTAAACGACAATACCCTCTAGTATTTGATACGGCCGTATCGATTAGTCAATATTTGATGTCAGCCTTTCAATGTGAGATGACAGAGGAGGAAATAGGATTTATCGCTCTACATATTGGAGCAGCATATATGCAGCGAGTTAAACCGCAGAAATTACGTGCGATTCTTATTGCGAATACACAGTATCCACTCATTGCAGGGAGTGTTAGTCGCATGAAAGATCAGTTTTCTCATCGTTTAGATTTTGTCGTGGAGCAGAGTACATTTACGACTGATTTATCCGAATTCTACGATGCAAACTTGCTCATTACATTTGACCAAATAGAGCATCCCCTCGAAATTCCAATGGTTCGCTTAGGACTTTTCTTTAATACACAAGATGAAATTCAGCTCATAAAGGTGATGAATACTTTAGAGACAGAACAAATGAGTCATAAGATTCGCTCGCAAATCGGGAATTTCATGAGTGAAAAGTTCTTTTATGCGAACATCCAGCCCAATAATCGAGATGAATTACTCCGTGAGATGGGACACCATTTAATTCAAGAGAATATCGTTACGAAGGAGTTTCTAAACTCAGTTCTGGAGAGAGAAAATTTATCTTCGACGGATTTTGATTATGCATTAGCGATTCCTCATCCATTACGTCCAGAAAGTAAACGATCAATGATTTCGATAGCCGTTTTAAAAGAACCCATTCAGTGGAATCATTTCCCTGTTAAATTGGTTATTTTACTGGCACTCAAAGAAGAGGATATGGAGTTTATGCAGCTGTTTCTAGGATGGTTAGGAAAGCAGTTAGATTCTCCAGAAAAGATGATGTCATTATTAGAAGCAAAAAATGTGGAATCATTTATAGAAGCGATTCGATAGAAAGAAGGAGGAATAAGTATGGAAGGTATCGAATTAGTCTGTTTCAAGATGATTAGTGCCTTGGGGGCTGCAAAATCCAGTTTTATGGAAGCTATCCAAGAGGCTAAATTAGGAAACTTTGATAAAGCTAGAAATTGTATTGAAGAAGGTTCCAATTTTCAAGTGGAAGGCCATGAAGCGCATTTTGGTCTTTTACAACAGGAAACTTCTGGAGATCCAGTGACATTATCATTGCTATTGGTCCATGCAGAAGATCAATTAATGAGTGCAGAATTTCTAAAGATTACCGCAGAAGAAATTATTGCGCTATATGAACGTTTAGAAGCTATCAAATAATAGAAAAGAAAGGAGGAAATAGAGATGAAAAGGATTTATTTATTTTGTAGTGCGGGAATGTCCACAAGTCTAGTGGCAAGTAAAATGCAAGAAGTTGCGGATAAGCATAATTTGCCTTTAGAAATAAAAGCGTTTCCAGATCCAAAACTAGATGCTATTTATGAACAATATCATCCAGATGTTATTTTATTAGGGCCGCAAGTGAAATTTAAATTTAATGTGGTACGGGATAAATATGAACCAAAAGGCGTTCCAGTAGATGTTATCAATTTGGAAGATTACGGGAATGTCGATGGAGAACGTATTTTAAAAAGAGCTATACAATTATTGAAATCAAAAAAATAGGAGGTCAGTGACATGTTTTCTAAGTTAGAAAAAGTAATGGGTAGAGTTGCTGAAAAACTTAGTACGAACAAAGTGCTCGTAGCTATTCGTGACGGTTTCTTAGTAGCAACACCATTAATTATTGTGGCATCTATTTTCTTAGTGATTGCAAATTTCCCTGTTCCTGGATACAGCGAATTTATAGCCCAATTCTTTGGACAAGGCTGGGAAAAATCAATGGATGCGGTGATTGATTCAACATTTAGTATTCTTGCTGTACTAGGTGCTGTTGGTATTGGGTATGCTTATGCGAAGCAATTAGAAAGTGATCCGATTGCAGGGGGAGCATTATCCCTAGTCTGCTTCTTAATTATGACACCTAAAGTTCATCCCGATTTTGTGAATGCAACTACCAACAAAGTGTTTAATGGATTCTCTCTAGGACATTTAGGATCTGCAGGGATGTTCTTAGCAATGATTACAGCGATTGTTTCAGTTCGCATTTTCGTCTTTGTTCAAAAACGCGGTTGGGTCATTAAATTACCAGATGGGGTACCACCAGCAGTTTATCAATCATTTGCAGCATTGATCCCAAGTATGTTTGCAATGTTCTTCTTCTTTGCAGTGTACTTATTATTCTCATTAACAGAGTATCAATATGCACATACATTCATTTACAAGATTTTACAAGCACCATTATTAGGTTTTGGTAGAAATATCTTCTTTGAACCAATCTATCAGTTCCTATCTACATTGTTCTGGTTCTTTGGTATCAATGGACCTGCCGTAACGAATACGGTATTTAATCCAATTCACTTAGCTTTAACAACAGAAAACTTAGAAGCGTTCAAAGCAGGACTTCCATTACCAAATATTTTTACAGGTCCATTTGGGGACTTCTTTGGTAACTTTGGTGGTGGAGGTAGTACTTTATCACTAGTATTCCTTATGGTCTTCCTTGCTAAATCAGAACGAATGAAGAAACTAGGTCGATTAGCCATCATTCCTGGTATCTTTGGAATTAATGAAATGGTTACATTTGGTTTGCCTGTTGTATTAAACCCAATTATTGCAATTCCATTTATATTAACACCTTTAGTAAATATTGGATTATCAACACTTGCGACCTTATGGGGAATCATTCCTTATACGACGGGGGCATCTCTTCCTTGGACAACACCATTCTTCTTCTCAGGTTGGTTATCAACTGGTAGCATTGTAGCGGGATTCTTCCAAATTGGATTAATTATTATCGGTTGCTTAATCTACTATCCATTCTTTAAAGCATTAGATAAACAATACTTACACGAAGAAGAAAATGCAGGTATGTTAAAAGGCGATGAGCTAGATGATGTTGACTTAAACGACTTATCTTTTGATGATTTGTAATCTTTAGAAAAAAGGAAGTCATTAATTTCATAATGAAGAGGGTGGTATGCGGGGAACGGCATGGCCACTCTTTTTCATAGAGAGGGTGAGAGTATGCGAGTGTTATTACTTTTTGATCAAATTCAAGCAGGATATGGTGGAAAGGAACGCGCAGATACGGAACTAGGATTAGAAAAGGGAGGAATCGGCTCCTTTTTAATGTTCAAAGATGAATTTACAAAAGCAGGATTAAGTGCGCTAGCGACGATTTATTGTGGACCTGATTATTTTCAAGCGCATAAAGAAGAGGTCATCCATAAGATTCATAATCTTATTTTGAAAACGAAAGCTGAGGTACTATTTGCAGGCCCGTGTTTTAATTATGATACGTATGCTCAAATGGCTGCGGAAATTGCATTAGCCGTACAAGAACAAACGGATTGTAAACCCTATGTGATTTGTTCAAAAGAAAATGAAGAAACGATTGCGAATTTTAAAGATAAAATCATTATGTTAGAAATGCCTAAAAAAGGAGCAGTAGGATTGCGCGAAGCTTTAAGTGGAGCCATTGCGATTATTAGTGGCGAAAAAGAAGCGCGGTTGCAACAATTTCAATAAAAGAGGTGAAGAGTCATGTGGGGAATGATTGCAACATGGAGAATGGCACTAGAAGGAATTCAAAAAGTAACCCCTAGTCTTTCTAAGGAAGGAGTTGCAGGGGACGCCATTGAAGGAGCGATTAAAGAAGTAGAAGATTTTCCTTATTTTAAATCTGTAGGATATGGTGGTCTTCCAAACGAAAAAATGGAAGTGGAACTGGATGCCGCTTATTTAGATGGAAGTCGTTTTGATTTTGGAGCAGTATGTGCGATTAAAAACTTTGCCAATCCAATTTCGATTGCAAGAGAACTCAGCCATTATAAAGTGAATAATGTGCTCGTAGGACAGGGAGCGCAAGAGTTTGCTAGAAGCCGTCATTTTGAAGAAAAAGAGATGCTGACGGATCGGGCCAAAATTCATTATCATAATCGCTTAAAGGATTTAGAACAAGAGCAACTTTCTCCATATGCAGGCCATGATACTGTAGGAATGGTAGCATTAGATACGCATGGAGATATGGTTGCTGGAACGTCCACTAGCGGACTTTTTATGAAGAAACCTGGTCGAGTGGGCGATTCTCCGTTCATTGGCTCAGGACTTTATGTCGATAGTACCATTGGCGGTGCAACGGCGACTGGACTAGGAGAGGATTTGATGAAGGGAGTTATTTCTTACGAAATCGTCCGCTTAATGAAAGAAGGGCTCTCTCCTCAAAAAGCGTGTGAAAAAGCGGTGAAAGAGTTGGATGCTCGGCTAAAGAGAACGAGAGGAGAAGCAGGGGATATTTCAGTGGTTGCGATGAATCGAAATGGAGATTTTGGTGCAGCGACGAATATCGATAACTTTTCATTCGTGGTAGCTACCAAATCCTTAGCGCCAACGGTATTTCGAGTACATCCTCAACCAGATGGCACAATGTCTCATGAGCTAACGTCTAAAGAATGGTTGGAATCGTATTTAGAAGAAAGAATGAAGCCTTTGGAGGTTAAAGAATGAATCGAGAAGAGTGGATTAATCGACTAAAAGAAGTACAACCAATGCTTTTTGATGGCTTAAGACGAATGGTGGCGATTCCTAGTATTCGAGGAAAAGAGGAACCCGATGCCCCATTTGGAAGAGGACCTAAACAAGCGCTAGAAGAAGTTTTAAAAATTGCAACAGAATTAGGGTTTCACACTAAAAATATCGATGATAAAATTGGGTATGCCGAATATGGAGAAAATCGTGCAGATGGTGCTTATTATGGGGTTTTTGGTCATGTGGATGTCATGCCTCTTGGGGAAGGATGGAATTCTCCGCCACTTAGTTTAACTCTTCGAGAGGGGAAATTATTTGGAAGAGGAACTTTAGATAACAAAGGGCCCATTTTATCGAATTTATATGCTCTATATGTGTTGAAGGAAAATGGAGTGACCTTTGACCGTCCCGTGCGAATCGTGTTTGGGACGAACGAAGAGACCGGATTTGGATGTGTGAAGCACTATCTCACTAAAGAAATTCCGCCGACGTTTGGGTGGACGCCAGATTGTAAATGGCCCGTTGTATACGGGGAACGTGGAAGATTAAAAGTAAGAGTATCTGTGCCAGAATCAATGGTGGCAGATTTGTATGATTTTGCAAATTGTAAATTATTGCATACAAATCACCGTGGCGAAGAGCTTGGGATTGCCTATCATGATGAAGACTTTGGGATGATGCAACTAAGGGGAGAAACCTTTGGGATAGAAGAAAATCAGCATTATGTGGAATGGACGATGTGCTATCCTGCCAGTTGCACAAAATCGGATTTATTAAACCAAATCACTGCGCATATTCCAGAAAAGGCGACATTAGAGGTTATTTCCCATTGGTCTCCAGTGCTGTATGATAAAAGTTCTAAGTATGTCCAAGCGCTTCAGCAGGTATATACTGACGTTACTAAAAGCGATAGCATTCCTGTCACGACCACAGGGGGTACCTATGCAAAAATAATTCCTAATATTATTGCGTATGGGCCAAGCTTTCCAGGTCAAAGAGATATTGCGCATCTACCAAATGAATGGATAGGGGTCAAGGACTTAGAAACGGATACGATAATTTATGGACTGGCACTCTTAGCGTTATCGAACATGAAAGAAGGTATGAAATGACCATTGTAGAAGTATGTGCGGGAAGTATTGAAGATTGCCTCATTGCCCAAAAAGAAGGAGCTCACCGCATTGAATTAAATAGTGCGTTGTTTCTAGGGGGATTAACCCCCAGTTTAGGAACATTGAAAACAGTGATTGATAAAGGAGTGACACTCCCTATCATCTGTATGGTTCGCCCGCGCGGAGCAGGTTTTTGTTACACTCAGGAAGAATTTGAAAGTATGATGTTGGATGCAAAACTATTATTAGAATCCGGTGCAAGTGGACTCGCTTTTGGATTTTTGAAAGAAGATAAAACGATTGATTGGAATCGTACAAAACAAATGATTGACTTATGTCAGCAATTTCATGCAGAAAGTGTATTTCATAAAGCTTTTGATATTGTTCCTGATGTATATGAAGCGATTGAGGGATTAATTCAATTAGGATGCACGCGCATTTTAACAGGAGGACAACAAGCTAACATCGAAGAAGGGATCCCTTTACTAAAGAAATTGCAAGAAAAATATGGTGAAGAAATTCAGCTCCTTTGTGGGGGTGGTGTGACTAAAGAGAATATTCAATATTTAATCCAAGAAACAGGAATTCATCAAATACACGGTAGTTTTAAAATGTGGAAGGTTGATCCAACGACAAAAAATCATGGAATGAGTTATGCCTATCACGAAGGTGGAGACTACGAACAAACGAATGAACTTTTATTAAAAACAGTAATGGCACTTATTAATCGTTAGGAGGAGTTAAAATGGGTAAAAGAATGCTGAATTGTGTTGCGAGTGACTTTAAGAAACTGAGAGGGAACGCACTGAAAAAAGCGATTGAAGCAGCAGAAGGTAGAACGGTCTGTTGTGAAACAGTTTGTGTGAGACCGACGTTTTTGAATGAACTATCCAACGCAGAAATTGCAAAAGCATTTGGAGCGGATATGGTCTTATTAAATGGATTTGATTGTTTCGACCCACTGATTTTTGGAGCAGAAGAAAGTGAAAATCCAGTGCAACGAGTTAAAGATCTCAGTGGATTGCCGATTGGAGCTAATTTGGAACCAGTGGACGAGCATGCAGAAATGTTAGAGTCGAGAATTGAAATTGCCCCCGGAAGAAAATGTACAGCTGAAACAGTATCTAGAGCTGAAAAACTCGGTTTAGATTTTATTTGTTTAACTGGAAATCCTGGTACAGGGGTGACGAATGAAGCTATTGAAAAATCTATTTCGATGGCAAAATCTCATTTTACAGGAATCGTGATTGCTGGAAAAATGCACGGAGCGGGCTCAAAGGAACCTGTTATGAATGAAGAAATTGCGAAGAGGTTTATTCAAGCCGGAGCAGATATTCTATTAGTGCCTGCAGTCGGTACTGTACCAGGGTTTACGGATGAAGAACTAGTGGCCATCGTTAAAGTGGCTCATGCGAATGATGCACTTGTATTATCTGCGATTGGAACAAGCCAAGAAGGGTCTAGTAAGGAAGTAATCGAACAAATCGCCATCCGCAATAAGGTAGCTGGCGTGGATATTCAACATATTGGCGATGCCGGATACGGTGGGTTAGCAACCATAGAAAATATTTACGCGATGTCAGTTGCGATTCGAGGGGTTCGTCATACGGTAGCTCGTATGGCACGCTCAGTAATTCGATAATAAAAAAGAAGAGCACACTAGCTTTGAGGGCTGGTGTGCTGGTTTTTTGTGTAGAGTTTTATAGGTACAAAGTGCAGTGGAGTACATTGGAGTTGATATTGCAATGTCTTATATTACATATACTACAATACAAATGGCAATGCCCACATCCAAATCCTTCGCACTGTGAAGGATTTTGCACGACTATACAAGTCGCTTACGTCCTTAGGCATCACCATATTTATACGCATCCACGTATACGCAGTAGTTTATTGACTTTCTTTTCATCACTTGTGATTCAAGAAAGTCTAATAAACTTTGCGGGCGAAAGACTACGAAGCGAAAAAGACTCGCACTGCGAGTCTTTTTCTAGCTTCTGTCTTTCTGCCTAGTTGTTTTGTAAATCCTCTACTTCGGCTACGGAGTAGTCTTTTTTCTCGAGGCCATCGACGATTTGTTGAAGGGTGTCTTTTGAAACACCTGCTGGTAATGTGATCAATAGACGGCGTAAGCTTTTATCTTTTTCAGTATCGATAGTCATTACGTTTGCGATAGATGCGTATTTGTTAATCACTTTAGAGATGTTAGCAAGGGCTCCTTTTTCACCACCTGAAATAATGGTCAATACATAAGAGCCGTTTTTCACGTTCCAAGATTCTTGAAGCATGCCAAGGAGACTGCTGTGTGTCAAGATTCCGTAGAAACGTTGTTGTTTATCTAAAACAGCAATATAAGGTAATTCTTTGATCGTAAAGAATACTTTGAAGAAAGAACTATCTACACTAATAAACTTCGTAGAATTCTTAATGAGATGTGTAACAGGAAGGCTCATATCACCGCCGTTTGCTTTATGGCGATAAATGTGCATTTTATAAATATTTCCTCTAAAGAAAGTTTCTGTTTCATCTAATACAGGCACACAACGATATCCTGATTCTTCTAAAATCGTAATGGCTTCTTCTAACGTGCATGATTCTTTAACAACCGTTAGATTCTTTTTTGGAACTACAAGAGATTTTAATAACATATTCATTCCTCCTATATATGTCTTTCTTAATAATAGTACCATTTTTTGAGAGAAATGTAACTAGAAAAGTGAAGAAATGATGAGAAAATGAGAATGGATAGAGGAGAAAAACGATAAAATGAAGATTCTAACATTAAAGAACCATTACAAAAAAATACTAAATCTTGATTTTTCATCAAAAACTGATATGATATCTCTATACCATTTTCAATAATGGGTAAAATCTATAGTTAAAAGGGGTTAACAAAATTATGACAGCTGATTCAGATGGGAGTTCGTTGGGAGTCCAGATCTTAATCATTGTATTATTAACTGCATTAAATGCATTTTTTGCTGCAGCGGAGATTGCGTTTGTGTCTATCAATCAAGGAAAAATGGCACAAAGAGCGCAAGAAGGAGATAAAAAAGCAATTAAAGTAATGCGCTTGTTAGAGAATTCAGATGAATTTCTCGCAACAATTCAAGTAGCGATTACATTTGCTGGGTTCTTCTCGAGTGCGTCTGCAGCAACAAGTTTCTCTTCACGAATTCAACCATTATTAGGAAACATTCCTGGAGCCGAAACATTAGCATTAGTGATTGTGACGGTCGTTCTATCATACCTCACTTTAGTTTTTGGCGAATTATATCCAAAACAAGTGGCGTTACAAGTGGCAGAACCCATTGCGTTACACACTGCAGGAATTATTTTGTTTGTCAAAAAGATTGCAAAACCATTCGTTTGGATTTTGACGTTCTCAACAGGATTATTAAAACGAATGACACCAATTGAATTTACTAAGGTGGAAGAAAAATTAACACGAAGCGAGATGAAGTCTCTACTTGCCAATAGCCGTAACGACGGTGCGATTGATATTTCCGAGTTTGCGATGATGCAAGGAGTACTTTCTCTAGATACGAAACTTGCACGTGAAGTGATGGTTCCTCGTACGGATACGTTGATGCTGGATGTCGACGATGAGTTAGCGGAGAACCTAGAGATTATCTTGAATTGCTCCTATTCACGTCTTCCTCTTTACGAAGAAGATAAAGATACGGTTATAGGGGTCGTTCACGTGAAAGATGTCTTCCGTGCTGCAAGAGAGCAAGGATTTGACAATATTGATTTACGTGCCCTAGCGCATGAACCAGTATTTGTACCATCGACAATTTTCGTAGATAATTTATTAGTAGAATTTAGAAAAACGCGTCAACACTTAGCGGTATTAAAAGATGAATACGGCGGGGTTGAAGGGATTGTTACATTAGAAGACTTGATTGAAGAAATCGTCGGAGATATCGAAGACGAGTACGATGAAGAAGAAAAAGAAATCGTAGAAATTGACGAAAACAATTCGGTGATTGATGCCGGAATATCGCTCGATAGATTCAATCAAATTTATCAAACGTCATTAGAGTCTGATGAAGTGGACACAATGGCGGGTGCGATTATTGAAAAACTTGGCTACTTCCCAGATGATGATGAGGTAGTGAAGGTGAGATTCGAAGGGTACATGTTACAACCGACAGAAATCGAGAATGATCGTATTCGTAAAATCCATGTTACCAAACTTTCTGAAGAAGAACTCGAGCAGCTTCTTGCCGAAGATGCCCAGAATGATGACACCGTTGAAGATGATGAATAATACAAAAGGAGGGGGTAACCCCTCCTTTTTTGTGCTGTAAGTGCTAAAAATAATAAAAGTAGACTTGCGTCTATCTGTTAGATTCCTCGGATATCTTCATAATAGTGAAAATGGGGCACCGGATTGAGCCTTACGTCTCAAATCCTACCAAGCTTCAAACTGACTCTAGGAAATGAATTTCTAGAGTCAGTAATTCACATTGGTCGCTATTCTCCATTATGACTACTATAGAATCCGGGAATCTTCCAGATAGACCATTTTTTATGAGCATACAAAAAGAGGGGCGTCGCCTTTATAGTTCTTCACGGTTTGTGTTGTAAATGAAAAAGAGCGGGGAATAGACTTACGTCTATCTTACAGATTCCTCGGATGTCTTCATAATAGTCATAATGGGGCACCGGATTGAGCCTATCGTCTCAATTTCTACCAAGCTTCAAACTGACTCTAGGAAATGA